>JBAPWR010000351.1:0-3448 GCA_049283775.1 Thiobacillus sp. | reverse complement strand
CACTTTGGCTGCCGGCAGCCGGTTGCGGCGACGCGGATGAGCTGTCAGCGAAATCCGGCTCTTGCTGCGTCAGCGCGAAATTCGTTGCCGGATCGCCGACCTGGGCTGCCGCTGTCGCGGCCTGCATCGACGCTTCCAGCGGTGGCCTGCCGGGCGATTCGGTTGGACCGTAAGACGGCGGCGGCACATCGCGGGTTGAACCGGAAAGGGTTGGGCTAGCGACGACGGGTTCGGCTTGTTTGTCCTGCCAGGGCTGCAGCCAGCCGACCAGGATGCCGGCCGCAATCAGCGCAGCGGCGATCACGCCGTTGAGCCAATACCTCGGCCGCGTGGCTTCGGTCGGCGTCGTCTGCACGGTCAGCAGCGTCGGTGTCGACCCGCGTTGCCGTTGCTGGTCGGATTTTCTCAGGGCATCGAGAATGTAAGACATGGCTAGCTATCCCCTTGCTCGCGCAGCAGCCTGGGTGCGGTCTGGTCGGCGAGATTGACCAGGCGATTGAGTGTTTGCGGGCCGGCGTTGCCGTCGGGGGTCAATCCCTGCGACAACTGAAACTGCTTGACCTGGGCTGTCAGGATGTCGTCGAACACCCAGTCGCTGTCCATTGCAACGACCCTGCCCTGTACCTGCGCGAGTTGCCTGCTTAGCCATTCCACCGCCGCGCCGCGATCGCCCGGCCGGATGACCCGTTGGGTGACCGGCGGCATCCGCCACAACAGGCTGTAGTAGCCAGACCACTGCGATGCCAGCGCACTCAGCGCAACGCTTGTCGTATTCGCGCCGATGGCGAAGGTGGCGCTGTCGGAACTCAATGCCGTGAGCGTCGCGAAGAACTCGCGACCCTGTTCGTCGCGCATGCTCAGTACTGCCGGCCGGTTGGACTTGCGCAGTTCATCCAGTCCGCCTCGGCCTGCCTGGCAGCGCAAGCCCAGCGTTTCGGCCTGCAGGCAGGGGTCCGTGCCCTGATAGTCGGCGCCCCATGCCTTGAAGAGTGCGGCGTAGGCCATATCCCTGCTGCGCTCGCTCGGCTCGTCGGCGGGCCAGTTCAGCACTTGCGGCAATGCCACTGGGGTCGCGATCTCCCTGGCGGGCTCTTCCGCTTCCGCGCTGAGGGAAGGCGGGGCAGGCTGCGTCACGGCTTGCTGTGCGGTGGCCAGCGTCACTTCAGGCAGCTGCCGATACATCACCAGCGCCAGCGCCCCGACCACGAGCACGGCCAGGCCGGCGACAAGCAGCCGCCGGATGCCGCGACGCTGGGTCGAGGCTTGGGGAAAAACCTCGCGCGCCGCCTGCTCCAGCGTCGCCCGGTCGACCCTTTCCTTGCCCTGTGCATAGGCGCCGAGCAAGGCCCGATCGCACAACACGTTGATGATGCGCGGAATGCCGCCGCTCAGCTGGTGCAAGCGTCCCATCAGTGCAAGCGGGAACAGCTGCCGCTGCGTCCCGGCCACCCCGAGTCGATGCTGCACATAGGCAGCCACTTCGGTCTTGCTCAGCTTGCCCAGGTGGTAGCGCGCCACGATGCGCTGCGCCAGTTGCCGCAGATCCTGGCGTTCCAGCATCGCTGCCAGTTCCGGCTGGCCGATCAGGATGATCTGCAAAAGCTTGCGCTCATTGGTTTCCAGGTTGGTCAGCAGGCGCATCTGCTCCAGCACGTCGGCCGACAGGTTCTGTGCCTCGTCGATGATCAGCACCGAATGCCTGCCCCTGGCATGGGCATCGAGCAGGTGCGCGTTGATGCAGTCGATGAAAACCTTGATGCTGGTATTGCCGGGGGGACAGGCGACGCCGAACTCCACGCAGATGGTCGACAGCAGTTCCTCCACCGTGAGCTTGGGATTGAAGATGTAGGCGACGTCGCAGGATTCCGGGATCTGCTCTAGCAGGCAGCGCGAGATCGTGGTCTTGCCGGTGCCGACCTCGCCGGTGAGCAACACGAATCCGCCTTCGCCGCTGACCCCGTAGAGCAGATGCGCCAGGGCATCCTGGTGGCGCTGGCTCATGTAGAGATAACGCGGCGCCGGCGCGATGGAGAACGGAGCTTCGGCGAGGCCGAAGTAATTCAGATACATCGAGGTCATGGGGTAGTAGCTGCGGAGCTCAAATCATTGTGCCTCATCGCCGGAGCATTGCAGGCGTGCCGCTGGTCGAAATGAACGACTGGATGACGAATGATAACAATGAACGAAGCCTGCTTGCGCGGGCCTTGACTGTTTTGAGGTGGATGGCATCCGACCCGTTGCCGACCTTCGCGCGGTCACCGGTCGAGCGGCAGCTTACAAAGTACAGCGGTCGCTCCGGGTGACAGCTCGATGCCTCCGGGGTTCGGTCCATGCTGCCGTTCAGCAGAAAACCGTGGTCTGTCCCTCGTTATTCCTCGTTATTCGCTTACGCCGATCAGGCAAGCGTACCCGCTGCGAGCCACCGAAAACGTGGTTTATACTGCCTACGCGCCCAGTCGTGGCGTTGGGGTGACGAGGCACAGGGCTGATGGGGCGAACCGGGCTTCCCCGCCTTCTTAAATCAACGGGTGTCTGATGAGACGATTCCGGAAATGTCTTTCCAGTTGCATGGTCGCCGGGCTTGTCGTGGCGGGCACGGCCGCCGCGGCAGAGCCGCCGCGCTTCGAGGTCTCGGGGTTCGGAGCCTATCGTGTCGGCGGGGAATTCGAGAACGAGACCACCGGTAGAAGCGTGGACCTCGACGACGGCGGGGGCTGGGGACTGGGGCTTGCGCTGTACCGGGATCCCGTCTCTTTCTACGAGTTCCTGTACTCGACGCAACGGGCATCTCTGGACCAATCCGATCCGCTGGTGGGAGGCCTCGACGTCACCACGGAGTATTTCCAGGTGGGTGGAACCCTGCTGTTCCCGCAGGAGCAGGGTGTGGTGCCGTATCTTTCCCTCACAGTGGGGGTGACTCGCCTGAAGGCCTCGGGTTACAACTCGGAAACGGATTTTTCCGGCAGCCTCGGTGGCGGGCTGCGGGTACCGGTCAATGACCGACTCTCGCTTACGCTTGGGCTTCGCGGCTACCTGACGCTGGTCGATTCGGATAGCGGCTTCTTATGCAGCAGCGTGGGCGGGCAGGGAACCTGCCTGGTTCGGGTTTCAGGAAGCACGGTCTTCCAGGGCGAGGCGACGGCCGGGCTTGCACTGCGCTTCTAGCAGCGTCCTTCGACAGGCTTGTATCGTTCTTCAGGGTGTTTCTTGGGAGACGGAGAGACGCCGGGGTGGAGGGACATCGACAGGAGCGAATAACGAGGGACAGACCACGGTTTTCTGCTGAATGGCAGCATTGACC
Source organism: Thiobacillus sp. (assembly GCA_049283775.1). Lineage (GTDB taxonomy): Bacteria > Pseudomonadota > Gammaproteobacteria > Burkholderiales > Thiobacillaceae > Thiobacillus. Next base: position 147 of record JBAPWR010000351.1, on the reverse strand, counting down.
TGCGGATTCAACCGATCGACGCAACAAACTGGTTAAAACGTTCAGCGGGGGGGCCACAAAAGAAAAAGCACCCAGGCCGTTGAGCGCTAGGTGCTTGAATTATTTGGGGTGGATGATGGGACTCGAACCCACGACAACAGGAATCAC
>JBAPWR010000350.1:0-1942 GCA_049283775.1 Thiobacillus sp. | reverse complement strand
ACACCGTAGCGCTCCGCCGCATGCAGGATCAAACCGCCCCAGCCGCAGCCGATGTCGAGAAACTGTTCGTCGGGCTTGAGATCGAGCTTGCGGCAGATGTGATCGAGCTTGGCCTCCTGGGCGGCATCCAGGCTCATGTCGGGGGACTTGAAATAGGCGCAGGAATAGACTCGCCGGCTATCCAGCCAAAGGCTATAGAAATCGTTGGAAACGTCATAGTGATACTGGATGTTGCGGCGGTCCCTGCTGCGGGTGTGACGCCACCACTTCCACCCTTCCGAACCGGTTTTCGGCTTGCAATCGCCGGCATTGCACAGACGGTCGCCGAGGGCGAGGATGTCGCGCACATTGCCCTCGAGGTCGAGATCGCCCTCGACATAGGCACGCGCCAGGGCGCCCAGACTGGGATCGGCGAGCGCCTTGAGTCCGGAAGGCTGGTGCAGCCTCACCCGCACCAATGGACTGGTCGCATCGCCCACCTGCTCGCCATTCCATAGTTCGACCATGAACGGCAGTCCCGAGGCTTCGACCCGCCGCTTCACCTGACTGACCAGCAATTTGTCCAGCATCACGCCCCCTCCCGGGCCGGCGGCACCTGATTTTTGTTGGCTCGCCGCCGCAGAATGTTTACGCCAAATCCACTACCAGTGCCGTACGGGTATTCTCGGCCAGCGTCATCGGCTCGATCTTGTAGGCGTCGAGATCGATACCCATGCGGATGGCCGCACCTGACTTGGCCGCGGCGATCGAGGTCGGGTCGAGCTCGAAACGCAGGAAATGCACCGAAGAAGTCTTCTCCTCGGTCTCGCGCTCCAGATCCTCGTCGGCGATGGCATACACCTTCGGCTGGTCGGCCACCTGTACCCAGATACGGTCCTCGATGCCCTTCAGCCTGGCCAGCGCATCCTTGCGCTCGTCCGGGTCCGAGTACTGGATCATCATAGTCGCCTTCCAGTTGGTGCCATCGGGAACCAGCGGATTGTAGGCATCGAGTTCGTCCTGGATGCCCTCCTCTTCGAACGTGCGTTCGGCGCGCAGCATCTCCTGGATCTGGTAGCGCATGGTTTTCTCGTCCTCGAAAATCAATGTGACGTGATCGCCGAGCTCTACCATGCGGTTTTTCTTGTGCGCCATGATCTCGGCACGCATCGCGGCGCGCACCTTGGCGTAGCCTTCGAGGGTCAGCAGGCTGTCACGGGTAATCTGCGGCATATCGGTCTCCTTGCTAACGTTGTTCATTCCAGGCCATAGGCGATGCGCAGCAGCGTGATCGGATGCTGCTTCTGCGCGGTTGCCTCTTCGCCCATGCCTTGCAGAATATGACGCGCGGCGATGGCGCAGTCGGAACTGACGTAATCCGGTTGCGGCTCGGCCATCTGGCGGAACACCGGCTTGCCGATCTTCATCGACTTGGCGAAGTATTCGCTCTTCACCCCCCAGGTGCCATCATGGCCCGAGCAGCGCTCGACCATGGTCACGGTGGCACCGGCAAGCTGTAGCGCGTCGCGTGTCTTGTTGCCGATGTTCTGGACGCGCTGGTGGCACGGCACGTGATAGGCCACCTTGCCGAGCGGCGACTTGAAATCGGTCTTCAACAGGCCGTCGACGTTGCGCGCCATGAGGTACTCGAACGGATCCCACATCGCCTCCTTGACTGCCTGTACGTCGACGTCGTCGGGGAACATCAGCGGCAGTTCCTGCTTGTACATCAGCGTGCATGATGGCACCGGGGTGAGGATGGCATAGCCTTCGCGCGCCAGCTTCGCCAGCTGCGGAATGTTCACTTCCTTGAGCTTCTGCACCGCATCGAGATCTCCCAGTTCCAGCTTCGGCATGCCGCAGCAGGCCTCCTTCTCCACCAGCACGGCCGGGACCTCGTTGTGCGCCAGCAGCTTCAGCAGGTCGTGGCCGATGCCGGGCTCGTTGTAATTGACGTAGCAGG
>JBAPWR010000349.1:0-9173 GCA_049283775.1 Thiobacillus sp. | reverse complement strand
GTCTGCCACCTGCGCTTCGACGACACCAACCCGGAAAAGGAAGAACAGGAATACGTCGACGCCATCATCGAATCGGTGCACTGGCTCGGCTTCGACTGGGGCAAGCACCTCTACTTTGCGTCGAACTATTTCGACACCATGTACGCCTGTGCCGAATACCTTATCGAGGCCGGGCTGGCCTACGTCGATTCGCTGTCGGCGGACGAGATGCGTGCCTATCGCGGCACGCTGACCGAGCCCGGCAAGGACAGTCCCTACCGCACGCGCAGCGTGGAGGAAAACCTCGACCTCTTCCGGCGCATGAAAGCCGGAGAATTTCCCGATGGCGCGCACGTGCTGCGCGCCAGGATCGACATGGCCTCGCCCAACATCAACCTGCGCGATCCGGCGATCTACCGCATCAAGCACGCGACGCACCACAACACCGGCGACAAGTGGTGCATCTATCCGATGTACACCTACGCGCATCCGATCGAGGACGCGGTCGAGTCCGTCACCCACTCCATTTGCACCCTGGAGTTCGAGGACCAGCGCCCGTTCTACGACTGGCTGCTGGACAAGCTCGCCGAAGGCGGCTTCTTTCCGTGCCCGGTGCCGCAGCAGATCGAGTTCGCCCGGCTGAATCTGACCTACGTCGTGCTCTCCAAACGCAAGCTGATCCAGTTGGTCGACGAGCAGCACGTCGCCGGCTGGGACGACCCGCGCCTGCCCACCCTGGTCGGCGCGCGCCGCCGCGGCTACACGCCGGAGGGCTTCCGCCGCTTCACCGACCAGATCGGCATCTCCAAATCCGACGGCTGGATCGATTACAGCGTGTTCGAGGCCTGCCAGCGCGATGTGCTGAACGACAGCGCGCTGCGCCGCGTCGCCGTACTCGACCCGGTCAGGCTCGTGATCGACAACTACCCGGAAGGCCAGTCGGAGGAGTGCTTCGCCCCCAACCACCCGCAGCAGCCGGAGCTGGGCAAGCGCGCCATCGCCTTCTCGCGTGAGCTGTGGATCGAGCGCGAGGACTTCGTCGAGACCCCACCCAAGGGCTACTTCAGATTATTCCCCGGCAACTCGGTGCGCCTGCGCTACGGCTACGTCGTCAAATGCACCGGCTGCGACAAGGACGCCGCTGGCAACATCACCGCGGTGCACTGCGAATACCTGCCCGACACCAAGTCCGGCACGCCGGGCGCCGACTCGGTCAAGGTAAAGGGCAACATCCACTGGGTGAGCGCGGCGCACGCGTACGAGGCCGAAGTCCGCCTCTACGACCGTTTGTTCAGCACCGCGCAGCCCGGCGCCGCGACCGGCAACTTCCTCGATGACCTCAATCCCGATTCGGTGCGCATCATTCGCGCCCAACTGGAATCGGCCTTGGGGGATGCCGTGGCGGAGGAGCGCTTCCAGTTCGAGCGCCACGGCTACTTCGTCGCCGACCGTGTCGATTCGCAGCCCGGTGCGCCGGTATTCAACCGCACCGTGACCTTGAAGGATTCGTGGACAAAATCCGACAGGTGAAACCCCCCGGGTTCAACACCCGGAATGCGCAGGGCATTGGGAATCCCGACGCAGTCCGTTCGCGATCCGCGGGTAATTCCGACTGTTGATACCCTCGAGGACTGGAACCGGCGACGCGCTTCTATTCTTTCAGACGCGCTGAAAACTTCGCTCGCGCCTTCTGCACCTTCGGCGCCACCACGAATTGGCAGTAGGGCTGGTAGGGGTTCTGCTCGAAGTAGCGCTGGTGGTAGTCCTCGGCGGGATAGAAGGTCGCCGCCTCGGTCACTTCCGTGACGATCGGCGCGCCGAACTGTCCGGACGCCGACAGTTCGGCGATCATCTCTTCCGCTTCGGTCTTCTGTTGCGCCGTGTGCCAGAAAATCGCCGAGCGATACTGGGTGCCGACATCATTGCCCTGGCGGTTGAGCTGCGTGGGATCGTGGATCGTGAAGAAGACGTCGAGCAGCTCACGGTAGGAAATCACTTCCGGGTCGAACCTCACCTGAACCACCTCGGCATGGCCGGTGTCGCCGTTGCAGATGTCCTTGTAGGTGGGATTGAGCGTATGGCCGCCCATGTAACCGGAGATGGCGGACTCGACGCCGAGCAGCCGGTTGAACACGGTCTCGATGCACCAGAAACATCCGCCTGCCAGCGTCGCGATCGCCATGCTGCTCGTCCTTCTATCGTGGGTGAGTGGCTTCGACCTCTTCCTTCGATGACGGTTCAGACGACCGGAACCGTTTCCTGAAAGGACGGGCGGGTCGCCAGCTTGTCGGCAAGTTTCGCCAGATTGGGATGCGCGCTGCGCCAGTCGATCTCGGGGAATCGCAGCTCCAGGTAGCCGAGAGTGCAGCCGCAGGCGACATCCGCCAGAGTCATGTTGTTGTCGAGAAACCAGGACTTTTCACCCAGTGCTTCGGACAGCGCTTCGAGTCCGCGGAACAGGGTCTTTTCCTGCAACGCGATCCAGTCGCCGCTCTGCTGTGCGGGCGTTCTTTTGCGTTCCAGGAAGACCGCCACCGCGGCGTCGGTGACGCCATCGGCCAGTGCCTCGATACCGCGCACCATCATGCGCGGCTTGGGCTCGGCCGGAATCAGGTGCGCGACCGGGCTGGCACTGTCGAGATACTCGACGATGACGCGCGAATCGAACACGCTGACGCCGTCCTCGAGGATCAGCGCCGGCACCTTGCCGAGCGGATTGAACTTGGCAATCGGGCTGTCGGGCAGCCAGGGATTCTCGACCTGAAGCCTGAACGGAATTTTCTTTTCCAGCAGCACCACACGGACCTTCCGTCCGTAAGGGCTGGTGAGCGATGTAACGAGTTTCATCCGGGTTCGATCCTGTAGAGAGTGGCTTCAGGTCAGTTCGTGGGCGGCGCCATTATCGCCTGTCGAAAGCAGGCTTCCAACCCGTTCGCGCAACACCGGCAGAACCTCGGCCTCGAACCAGGGATTCTGCTTCAGCCAGCCGCGATTGCGCGGACTCGGATGCGGCATGGGCAGATAGTCGGGGGAAAAATCGCGCCAGGCGGCGACCGTGTCGGCCAGGGTACGGCCACGACGTTCCCCCAGGTAATACGCCTGGGCATAGGCGCCGACCAGCAGGGTCAGACGAATGCCGGGCATCGCCGCGCGCAGCGGCGGATGCCACAAGGGCGCGCATTCGGGACGCGGCGGCAGGTCGCTGCCGTTTACCGTGCCGGGATAACACAGGCCGGTGGGGACGATGGCGATGCGCGCGTCGCCGTAGAAGACTTCGCGGCTCATGCCCAGCCATTCACGCAGCAGGTCGCCGGAGGGATCGTTCCACGGAATGCCGGTCTCGTGCACGCGCCGGCCGGGCGCCTGGCCAACGATCAGCACGCGTGCGCCGGGGGAAGCGATGAGGATGGGGCGCGGCGGGTTGGGCAGATAGGCGGCGCAGACGGTGCAGGCACGTACCCGTGCCAGCAACTCATCGAACGTCTCATTTTTCGTGACGCCGGCGAGGCCATTCATCACCGCGCGGCCGACGACTCAGCCGGCGTGCTCGACGATGAACTGCTTGACCGCGTCGAGGCTGGCATCCATGACATGCTTCTTCTGCGGCAGCGCCTCGAGGTCGGCGAGTTCGGCCGGGCGCACCGGATCGATGCCGAGCGCCTCGCGGATCGCGTCCTCGAACTTGGCAGGCTGCGCGGTTTCCATGCAGATCAGCGGCACGCCGGGCTGGCGGTGTTCCAGGCCCACTTTCAGGCCGTCGGCGGTGTGCGGGTCGATCATCGTGCCGTACAGCTCGTACACGGTGCGAATGGTCTCCATGCGGTTGGCGTGGCTGCTCGAACCCGAGACCATGCCGAAGTCGCCGACGCGGTCGAACAGGCCGTCAGCCTTCAGATCGAAGCTGCCGCCCGACTCGACCGCACTCCACAGGCTGCGCACCTTGGCCGCGTCGCGACCGGCCAGGTCGAAAACGAAGCGCTCGAAGTTCGACGCCTTGGAGATGTCCATCGACGGGCTGGAGGTGTGCCTGGTTTCCGGACGCGGACGGTAGACGCCGCTGCGGAAGAACTCGTCGAGCACGTCGTTCTCGTTGGTGGCGACGATCAGCTTGTCGATCGGCAAGCCCATCTGCCGGGCGATGTGGCCGGCGCAGACGTTGCCGAAGTTGCCCGACGGCACCGAGAACGACACCTGCTGGTCGTTGCTCTGGGTGGCGGCGAAATAGGCCTTGAAGTAGTAGACGCTCTGCGCCGCGACCCGCGCCCAGTTGATCGAGTTGACCGCGCCGATATGGTGCTTCTGCTTGAACTCGAGGTCATTGGACACCGCCTTGACGATGTCCTGGCACTGGTCGAACACCCCGCGGATCACCAGGTTGTGGATGTTCGCGTCCTGCAACGCATACATCTGCGCCTGCTGGAAGCGCGTCATGCCGTGCTCGGGCGAGAGCATGAAGACGCGCACGCCGCGCTTGCCGCGCATCGCGTACTCGGCGGCGGAACCGGTGTCGCCGGAGGTCGCGCCGAGAATGTTGAGTTCGCCGTGGGTCTTGTCCAGCACGTACTCGAACAGGTTGCCGAGCAGCTGCATCGCCATGTCCTTGAACGCCAGCGTCGGACCGTTGGACAGTGCCAGCACGTGCAGCCCGGGCTCCAGCGTCTTCAACGGGGTAATGTCCTCGGCATTCTCGCCCGGACCGACGTAGCGATACACCTGTGCGGTATAGGTCTTGTCGATCAGCCGGCGCAGGTCGTCGTGCGGGATGTCGTCGACCAGGCGCGACAGCACGGCAAAGGCGAGCTCGCGGTAGTTCATGCCGCGCATCGCCGCCAGCTCGGCTTCGCTGAATCGCGGATAGCTGTCGGGAACGTACAGGCCGCCGTCGCTGGCCAGCCCGCCGAGGAGGATTTCCGAGAAGCGGAGTTGCGGCGCCAGGCCGCGGGTGCTGAGGTAGTTCATGCTTGTCCTATTAGGGTTCGGGTAATCGCGACAGCTTCAACCACCGTTCGGGCTGAGCTTGTCGAAGCCCTGCTCCCACTCTGACATGCCCTTCGACAGGCTCAGGGCGAACGGGAACGCAGTCATCCGCGAATCTAAAACGCCTAGCGCGCCGCCAGCTCTTCGAGACGTATGCGCATGACCTTGCCGGCCACGGCATCCAGCGCCTCGATCTTGGCGATCGCGGCATTGACGTTCTTTTCCACCGTGATGTGGGTCAGCAGGATGATGTCGACCTGCTCCTCGCCTTCACCGGGCTCCTTCTGCACCATGGCGTCGATGGAGATGTCGCTGTCGGCGAGGATGCGGGTGATGTCGGCCAGCACCCCGGGACGGTCGTAGGCACGCAGGCGCAGGTAGTAGGCGGTGCGCACCTCGTCCATCGGCAGGATCGGCGTGTCGGCCAGTTGGTCCGGCTGGAACGCGAGGTGCGGCACGCGGTGATGCGGGTCGGCGGTGTGCAGGCGGGTGACGTCGACCAGGTCGGCGACCACTGCCGAGGCGGTCGGCTCGGCGCCAGCGCCGGCGCCGTAATACAGCGTCGGGCCGACGGCGTCGCCCTTCACCAGCACGGCGTTCATCGCACCGTCGACGTTGGCGATCAGGCGGCGCTCGGGAATCAGGGTCGGATGCACGCGCAGCTCGATGCCGTTCTCGGCGCGGCGCGCGATGCCCAGGAGCTTGATGCGATAGCCGAGTTCCTCGGCGTACTTCACGTCCTCGCGCGTCAGCTTGGAGATGCCTTCGGTGTAGGCACGGTCGAACTGCATCGGAATGCCGAAGGCGATCGCCGAGAGGATGGTCAGCTTGTGCGCGGCATCGATGCCCTCGATGTCGAAGGTCGGGTCCGCCTCGGCGTAGCCCAGCTCCTGCGCCTGCTTCAGCACGTCCTCGAAGGCCGCGCCCTTGTCGCGCATCTCGGTGAGGATGAAGTTGCTGGTGCCGTTGATGATTCCGGCCAGCCACTCGATGCGGTTGGCGGTGAGGCCCTCGCGCAGCGCCTTGATGATGGGGATGCCGCCGGCGACCGCCGCCTCGAACGCGACCATCACCCCTTTGGCCTGCGCCGCGGCGAAGATCTCGTTGCCGTGCTTGGCGACGAGGTGCTTGTTGGCGGTGACAACGTGCTTGCCGTTGGCGATCGCTCGCAGCACCAGTTCGCGCGCCGGCTCGAGGCCACCGATCAGTTCGACGATGATGTCGATGGACGGATCGTCGACGATCTCGAACGGATCGGTCGTCAGCGGCAGGTCGCCCGCCAGCGCCTTCGCTTTGTCGAGATTGCGCACCGCCGCGCGCACCACACGGATCTCGCGCCCGGCGCGACGGCTGATTTCTTGTGCATTGCGGCGCAGCACGGTGAGCGTGCCGCCACCGACGGTTCCCAGGCCCAGCAGGCCGACGTTGATGGGTTTCATTTGAGTTTTCTCGGTTTAAAAACGTTTAACCGCGAAGGGCGCGAAGGAGCGCGAAGAAAAACCAAAAGCTTCGGTGCTCCAGGAATTTGCTCTTGCACTTACTTGGCGTTCCTTCGCGTCCTTTGCGGTTAAGAACAAAAAACAATCAGCGCACCCGCTGGCGATCGAGGAAGCGGCTCATGCGGGCCATCGCCTCGGTCAGGTCCTCCTCGTGCGGCAGGAACACCACGCGGATATGGTCCGGCCGCGGCCAGTTGAAGCCGCTGCCCTGCACTACCAGCACGCGCTCCTCTTCGAGCAGGTTGAGTATGAACTTCTGGTCGTCGTGGATGCGATAAAGCTTGGGATCGAGCTTGGGGAACAGGTACATCGCCGCCTTTGGCTTGACGCAGCTGATACCCGGAATCAGGGTCAGGAGCTCGTAGGCCAGATCGCGCTGGCGCGTCAGCCGGCCGCTCGGCGCGACCAGGTCGTTGATGCTCTGGTAGCCGCCGAGCGCGGTCTGGATCGCATACTGCCCCGGCACGTTCGAGCACAGGCGCATCGACGCCAGCATGTTGAGGCCTTCCAGATAGTCCTTCGCATGGCGCTTGTCGCCGGCGACGAACAGCCAGCCCGAACGATAGCCGCAGGCACGGTAATTCTTCGACAGGCCATTGAAGGTGACGATCAGCACGTCGTCGGCGAGCGAGGCCATCGAGGTATGCACCACGCCGTCGAACAGTACCTTGTCGTAGATCTCGTCGGCATAGACGATCAGCTGGTGCTGGCGGGCGATCTCGAGGATTTCCAGCAGCAGTTCGGTCGGATACAGGGCACCGGTCGGGTTGTTCGGATTGATGACGACGATGGCGCGGGTGTGCGGCGTGATCTTGGCGCGCATGTCGTCGAGATCCGGCAGCCAGCCGGCGCCCTCGTCGCACAGGTAGTGGCGCGGCTTGCCGCCGCCGAGGCTGACGGCCGCGGTCCACAGCGGGTAATCGGGCGCCGGCACCAGCACCTCGTCGCCGTTGTTCAACAGCGCCTGCATCGCCATCACGATCAGCTCCGAGACACCGTTGCCGACGAAGATGTCGTCGATCTGGACGCCCGGGATGCCCTTGCGCTGGGTCTCGTGCATGATCGCCTTGCGCGCCGAGAACAGGCCCTTGGAATCGCTGTAGCCCGACGCATTCGGCAGGTTGAGGATGACGTCCTGGACGATCTCCTCCGGGGCCTCGAAGCCGAACGGTGCAGGGTTGCCGATGTTGAGCTTGATGATGCGGTGGCCTTCTTCCTCCATCTGGCGCGCGCGCGCCATCACCGGTCCGCGAATGTCATAGCAGACATTGTCGAGCTTGCTCGATTTATGCAGCGTTCGGAGGTGTGGCTTCTTGTCAGCCGTCACGGTGTTCTTCCTGGTCAAGCCACGTAAAACCAAGGCAAAACAAAGCCTTGGAAAACGGCGGATTTTACCGGAGGCGCCCGTCCCGGGCAAACAAAAGCAGGTACTTCGGCGCCCGTCTCAGACTCACAGCGAGGTCGTCCGCAGCGCCGGGGAATCTGCTAAGGTTTGAACCCAGCATGAAACTGCATCTTCACACCGACACCCGCATGCCGCTGTTCACCGGCTACGGTGCCGACCACGTCCTCATCAACGGCCAGCGTTTCGAAGCCAGCCTGTTGCTGAGCGCCCGCGGCGTCGAAGTCGCGCCGTGGGCGGGTCTGGGTTTCGACGCGCTGACCGCGGCCCATTTCGAATGGGTCGCGCAGCGCGAAATGGATATCCTGCTGCTGGGGACCGGAACCCGCCTGCGCTTTCCGCATCCCTCGCTGACGCGTGCACTGACGCAAGCGCGCATCGGATTGGAAGTCATGGACATCGGCGCGCTCTGCCGTACCTACAACATCCTCGTCGGCGAAGGACGCAGTGTCGGCGCAGCAGTAGTGATCGAACGGGTCAGCCCCCAACCGTCGCCAGGCTGAGCCGTCAAGCGGGAACCATCAGGAGCGGGCTTTCAGTTGCTCGATCCGCTTCACTTCTTCCTCGCGAATCACCTCCAGCATGGCCTCGTCCGGATCCTGCCAGTCGCCGCCGGCGCTGCGTGCCATCCAGGCAGTGGCGCGGGCGAATTCCTCGAGGCTGAGATCCGGGCGGCCACCCTTGGCCGGCATGCCGCGCACCCCGACCCAGCCATGCGCCGTCACCACTGCCTGTCCTTCCGCGAACAGAGCAGCCCAGCCTCCCGGCTCGCCGGCCTTGGGCGCATTGGCTATACCGGCTCCGTGGCAGGCCTGACACACCTCCTTGTAGACCTGTTCGCCGCTCTTCAGCGCAACCGGAACAGCCATCTCCGCCGGGCTGGCCGCCGCGCTTGGCGCCTCCGGAGTCGACTCGGGCTGGCTGGCAGCTTTTTCGTCGGCTTGTTGGCCGCAGCCAGCAAGCGCGAGAACCAGCAGGGCGGGGAAAAATGGCGTGACTTTCATTGCATGGCTCCTATCGATCACAACGACAAAAAATGCAGCCGACAGCTTACAACCTGTCCGGCATCACCTGCTCGAAACTGCTGATGGCGGGGAAATCGCCGCAATCCTTGCGCGGCTGCCGCGAATCCGGATTGCAGACGGCCAGCAGCTGCGCGATGCCGTAGGCGCGGGCGCTGTTCAGAACCGGCAGGCTGTCGTCGACGAACAGGGTTTGGCTTTTGTCGAACGGCTCGACTCCCTGCAGACCCTCCCAGAAATCCGCATGCTCCTTAGGCAGCCCGACCTGGTGCGAGGAAATCAATGCGTCGAAAT
>JBAPWR010000348.1:0-9663 GCA_049283775.1 Thiobacillus sp. | reverse complement strand
ATCCGATTACGATACGCATCATGCCCTGGTGGAGGGACTGGAGCGATTCAATGCAGACAATGTCGACTCCAACGCCGAGCGCCTCAAGATCCTGATGGAAATCGAGGAAGTCGGACTGCCGCTGCAGTTGCGCATAGTCGAGCAGTATGTCCGCAACCAGGCTTCTTTCCGGCTTGCGAGACAGGCCTTGTGGCGTGAGTCGTGGGCGTTCTGGTCGCTGCTTGCGGTTGCCTGGGTGAAATTGCTGAAACATGCCTACAAGGGGCCGGCCCATATCGAACTGCAGCCGTGGCGAGCGGAGATCGCCATGCGTGCGCTGCGCTACGCCGGCCTGGCGATGCGCTGGGACTACCATCGCTCGCAGCCGCCGAGCACTTCCGCATGGCGGCGCGTGCACAAGATCTACCGCCTGGTGGAACGCGACGGCTATGCCGAAACTGCGGTGACGCTGAATGCCCGCGAGACCAGCTGCGCGCGCGAGTATGCCCTGACGGTCCTGCTCGGCCTGACCCATCCGCTCGGCTACAAGACCCAGGAAATCGAGACCATCGCCCAGCTCCTCGAAAGCTTTCCCGAACTGCCGCTGCCGGAATCGAACCTTGAACCCGGTCGGCATACGCATGCCGTCGACCTCTCGGTCAACGAGGGAGCCTTTCTGCTGGACGACAGCCAGCCGACCGGCAAGCGACTTCGCTACTTCGCGATCACTCCCCTGATCAAGCACCTCGAGTCGCTCGATCCGTTGAAATCTGAAGAGGGTGAAGGCGGGCTTTACCGGCAGACGGCGAACCTGATCGCTCGCGGCGGAGTGCGCCGCAGCCGTCAGCGCAACAGCCGCTTCGGCCAGGTGTGGGTCGCGTCCGGCATGGCCAATATCCTCGCATCCCTTACCTGCAGCGAAGGCAACCGGCCGCGCCAGGCGATGGAGCGCTGGATGCTGCGCGATGAGAGCACCGAAGGCATGGGCTTCGGCCTGGACCAGTCCACGGCACTGCCGCACGGCAGGCTGATCGCGGTGAGCTGGAATCCCTCCGAGAACGTCTGGCAACTGTTGGCGATACGCTGGAACCAGGAAGAGGCCGGACAGCTTCTGGTCGGGGCACAGCGCCTGTCCCGCCACCCGAAGCGGGTCGAGGTCAGCTTCGCTCCGGATACCGCAGATGTGCCGTCGACGCCGACTCACGCAGTGTTTTTGCCGATGTCCAATACCGAACAGGGGGTCAGCAACCTGCTGCTGCCGCAGACGCACTACCGGGCCGGGGCGCAAATGATGCTGCGCGATGGCGACATCCTCTACCGGCTGCGCCTCGGCAAGGTGCACGAAAGCCATGAGCGCTGGGTGCGGGTGGGAATGGATGTCCTCAGCCGCGAACAGATCGCGGCCGCGGCCTGATCGCCTGGACCGGGCTATTCAGCGGGTACGGATATCGCCGAAGTGGAAATCGAAGCTGCCGTTGCGGCGGTCGATGAAATACTGCTCGAGGGTGGCGCGCACGGTGCGGAAGGCGATTTCTTCCCAGGGGATTTCGGCTTCGCTGAACAGCCGTGCCTCGAGCGACTCGGTGCCCGGGTGGAAATCGAGATCGAGGAGCCGCGCCCGGAACATGAAATAAACCTGATTGATGTGCGGCAGATTGAACAGCGTATACAGGCCGCCGACCTCGATCCTCGCCCCGGCTTCCTCCCATGTTTCGCGCTGCGCGCCCTCGAGCGTGGTTTCGCCGTTTTCCATGAAGCCCGCGGGCAGGGTCCACAGACCGTATTTGGGCTCGATGGCGCGGCGGCAGAGCAGCACCTTGTCTTCCCATTCGGGAATGCAGCCGACGACCATTTTCGGATTCTGGTAGTGGACGGTGCCGCACGCCGGACAGACGTGCCGCGGCAGATGGTCGCCCTGTGGTACGCGAAGCTCGACCGGGTTGCCGCATTGACTGCAAAATTTCATGTTGATCCTGTGTCCTGGCATCAGCCGGCAGACGGCTGAAAGTTAGCAAAATCTCCCCACTTCGTACATGGGTGTGGCTGGAACCAAATGGCACCTGAGATTATCATTCAAGGCCATTCACCGCAGTAAGCCTGTTGCCATGCGTCCTTCCCATATCTAAACCATCCTTGACCGTGAATTCGAAAGCGCCGCCGATGGCCATCACACCCCGGTGATGCTGTGGGGCCCGCCGGGCGTGGGCAAATCGCAGATCGTCGCCAAGATCGCCCTGCAACATGACGTGCAGTTGATCGACATCCGCCTGTCGCAGATGGAACCGACCGACCTCAGGGGCATTCCGTTCCGCAGCGGGCAGATGGTCGAGTGGTCGATTCCCTCGGTGCTGCCCGACGCCGAGCGTCATGGACCTTCCGGAATCCTGTTCCTCGACGAGATCACCTCGGCGCCGCCCACCGTGTCGGCAGCGGCGTACCAGCTCATTCTCGACCGCCGTCTCGGCGAGTATCGGGTACCTGACGGCTGGGTGATTTTCGCCGCCGGCAATCGCCAGGGCGACCGCGGCGTGACCTATGCGATGCCCGCACCGCTGGCCAACCGTTTCACCCACTACGAGGTCGAGGTGCATCTCGACGACTGGGTGAGCTGGGCCTATAGCGAGGACATCGACACCCGCGTCATCGCTTTCCTGCGCTTCCGTCCGGACCTGTTGTTCAGCTTCGATCCCGCACACAATCCGATCGCCTTCCCCAGTCCGCGCTCGTGGGAATACGCCCACCGCGCACTGCAGAAGTTCGACCGTACCGATCTGCTGGCCGATGCGCTGCAGGCCTGCGTCGGCCAGGCCGCCGGCCTCGAGCTCAAGACCTTCGTCGACAACATGGCGCAGATGCCCGACATCGACGCCATCATCGCCGGGCAGGACGCCGAGGTACCGAACGGCATCGACCTGCAATACGGCGTCGCCGCCGCGCTGGTGCGCAAGGCGCTCGAGGCGGCGGCTCACGGCGATGCCGCGCCGGCGTACAACAACATCCTGCGTTACGCGCAGCGCTTCCCGCAGCGCGAAATGGGCGTGATGCTGGTCAGCGACCTGCATCGCGCGGTCGGCCGTCCGCTGTTCCAGGTGCCGGCGTTCGCCGAGTGGGCCAACAGCATCACCGACCTGGTCCTCTACGAGCACTGATCGATGGCCGAGCAGCTCGACGCCCTGCAGCCGATCCTCACCAAGCTCGCCGCCGCACGGACTCGGCTGATCATGGAGCGGCCCTTCCTCGGTTCGCTGGTCATGCACCTGCCGCTCAAGCCGGCCGCGGAATGGTGTTCGACCACCGCCACCGATGCCCAGGCGTTCTATTTCAATCCGGGATTCATCGAGGGACTGTCGCTGGCACAGACCCAGTTCGTGCTGGCTCACGAGGCGATGCACTGCGCCATGGGACACACCCACCGTCGGCAGCATCGCATCAAACGGCGCTGGGACGTGGCCTGCGACCATGCGGTCAACCTGATGCTGATCGAGGAGGGGCTGAAGCCGCCGCTGCACGGCATCCTCGCCAACCAGGACTACCTGACCCTGTCGGCGGAAGAAATCTATCCGATGATTCCCGAGGACACGCCCGAGGAGTCCTTCGACCAGCATCTGTTCGACAACGACAATGAATCGGGCGCCAGTCCGGACGAGAACCAGCGCCAGGACAACCCCGATGCCGGCGAGTCCGGCGGCCAGGGCAAGGAAGGCCAGAGCGAAGCCGAACAACAGCAGGGCAGCGGTGGTCAGCCCTCGCAGAAACCCGACGACCTGTCGCCGAGCGAGCGCGAGGACCTCGCCGAGCAATGGAAGAACCGCCTCGCTGCCGCCGCCCAGGCCGCGCGCCAGGCGGGCAAGCTGTCGCAGACCATGCTGCGCTGGGTCGACGACCTGCTCGCCCCGAGCCTGCCGTGGCGCGCGCTGCTGGCGCGCTTCTTCGCCGTCAACCAGCGCGACGACTATTCCTGGCGGCGGCCGTCGCGGCGCGAGGGCGAGGCCTTGCTGCCGCGTCTGTCGAGCGAGGGCATCGACGTCATCGCCGCAATCGACACCAGCGGCTCGATCAGCGACGACGAGTTGCGCGAGTTCGTCAGCGAGCTCGACGCGCTCAAGGGCCAGGTACGCGCCCGCGTGACCCTGCTGGCCTGCGACAACAAGCTGGCGACCAAGGGCCCGTGGGAATTCGAGCCCTGGGATGCGATGCAGCTGCCCGATGAGGTTGAAGGCGGCGGCGGTACCGACTTTCGTCCGGTGTTCGACTGGGTCGAGCATGAGAACCGCAGTCCCAACATGCTGGTGTATTTCACTGACGCCGAAGGCGATTTTCCCAAGAGCGCGCCGAACTATCCGGTCATCTGGCTGGTGAAGGGCAAGGGCGTGGTGCCCTGGGGCGAGCGGGTGCAGCTCAATTGAACGAATCCGCGCTCGCCGCAGGGCGGGTCCGCAGCTTCCTCTTCGAGCAGCTCGATATCCGCGGCATCTGGGTGCAACTCGACCAGACCTGGCGTGACATGATCGCCGGGCGCACCTATGCGCAGCCGACCGTCCATCTGCTCGGCGAGCTTGCCGCCGTGACCGTGCTGATCACGTCCAACCTCAAGCAGACAGGGCGGCTGACGTTCCAGCTGCGCGGTTCGGGCGCGGTCGACCGGTTGGTGATGGATTGTGACGAGTCCTTGCAGTTGCGCGGCATGGCGCATGAGTCGGGGGAAGTCGAAGCGTTGCCGCTGACCGACCTGCTTGGTGCGGGCTTTCTCACCCTGACGCTCGATGCCCCCGGCATGCGCCAGCCCTATCAAAGCCAGGTGCCGCTGCAGGGCGAAAGCCTGGCTGCGGTATTCGAGCACTATCTCGCCCAGTCGGAGCAGCAGCCGGCGCGACTGTGGCTGGTATCGGACAGCGACCGCGCTGCCGGCCTGTTCCTGCAAGCCCTGCCGCAGGCGGTGCAACGCGATCCCGATGGCTGGAACCGGGTGCAGGCTCTGGCCGATACCTTGAGCAGCGATGAACTGTTGCAACTCAATTCGGTGGAACTGCTGTCCCGCCTGTTTGCCGAGGAAGATGTACGCGTCTACGATCCGCGTCCCGTGATCTGGCATTGTCCCGAGGACTGGGCCAAGGTGACCGGCATGCTGCGCTCTATCGGCCGTGAAGAATGCGAGGCGATCCTGCGCGAAGTGGGCGAGATACACGTGCATGACGACATCTGCAACCGCGACTATCGCCTCGGTGCCGACGATGTGGTTAAACTCTTCAGTCAGTGAATTGATCGGGGAGAAGAGCGTGCGCACACTGCTTCTAATGATGGGTTTGATCACCGGCGCGGCCCAGGCGGCCGAGAACGGCCGCTATCAGGCGATCGCGCTCGAAGATGACGGGGCATCACGCAGCGGCGCCAGGGTTCTGATCGTGGATACCGCTGATGGCCATGTCTGGACCTGGAGCGGCAACGAACTGATGCCCGATGTCGGCAGCGGTCGCCGTTACGGTGCGGCCTTCGTCTATCAGGGCAAATTGCGGCCCGGCGGCAAGCCCGGCGAAATCATCGATCCGCAGCCGAAATAAGCTTTGCACAAATCCTTGTTGTTGCCCAGCAACGCTTTGCCGGGTCTATACAAGAAAATCAGGAGATAGTGGTTTTCTCTTGCGGATTTGTTAGAATTTCGCGCGTCGGCTGGATCACAAATCCCGGACCGATCTTGGTGTGGGTTCTTAAATTATTTTGTATGTAAGGGAAGATTAAATGAAATACTCCGTTCTCCTGGCTGCCCTGCTGGCTGTTTCCATGACCGCTTGTGGTCAAAAAGAAGAAGCCGCTGCTCCCGCGGAAGCTCCGGCTGCTGAAGCTGCGGCTCCGATGGAAGCTGCTCCGATGGAAGCTGCTCCGATGGAAGCCGCTCCGGCTGAAGGCGAAGCTGCTCCCGCCGATGCTGCTGCTCCGGCTCCCGCTGCCCAGTAATACCGGGTCAAGCTACGAAAAACCGGCCTTCGGGCCGGTTTTTTTACGTCTGCAGAAAACGCCTGATGCGTTCGACAGCCTCCGCCAGACGCGGAAGCGGCTGGGCATAGGCAAAACGCACGAAGCGCTCGGGCTGGAAAGCGCCGAAATCCACTCCCGGTGTGATTGCCACCCCGGTGTCTTCCAGCAAACTGCGGCTGAATCGAAAGCTGTCGTCGCTATGGCGACTGCAATCGGCATACAGATAGAACGCGCCCTGCGGGGTGATCGGCAGGTCGAAGCCGAGATCGCGCAGGGCGGGCAGCAAGAAATCCCGGCGTGACCTGAGTTCGGCCTTGCGTGCTTGCAGGATTGTCTCCGCTTCGGAGGAAAAGGCTGCCAGTGCCGCATGCTGGGCCGGCGTGGCCGCAGCGAGATAAAGGTTCTGCGCCAGCCGCTCCAGCCCGTCGATGGCCCAAGCCGGCGCGACCAGCCAGCCGAGGCGCCAGCCGGTCATCAGGAAATATTTGGAAAAGCTGTTGATGACGAACACGTCATCCCACGCTGCCGCGCTGTGTTCCTCGGCATCATAGGTGAGAGCGAGATAGATCTCGTCGACGATCAACGCCACCTGTCTGGCGCGGCACCATTCATGGATGCGTGCCAGTTCGGCAGGTCCGATCAGGGTGCCGGTGGGATTGGACGGACTGGCGATCAGCACTGCCCTCGTGGCCGGCGTGGCGTGGTGCTCGATCAACTCCAGCGTCAGTTGAAACGCTGTGTCGGCACCGACCGGAACGGCTACGGTGGAGGCTTCGCAAAACCTAGCGAAGTGGCGGTTGCAGGGGTAGCCGGGATCAGCCATCAGCACTTCGTCACCCGGTCCGGTCAGCAGGCCCAATGTCAGCAGCAACGCACCCGATGCCCCGGGAGTGACGAGGATGCGAGCCGGATCGACTTCGCAGCGCCAGTGCTGCGCGTAAAAGCCGGCGATCGCGCGGCGCAATTCGGGTAGGCCGAGTGCGCCGGTGTAGTGGGTGTGGCCTGCGCGCAGGGCGGCTATGCCGGCTTCGATGATTGGTGCCGGGGTTGGGAAGTCGGGTTCGCCGATTTCCAGATGGATGATGTCGCGGCCTTGTGATTCCAGCGCCCGTGCGCGTGCCAGGATGTCCATGACATGGAAGGGCGCGATATCGGCCACGCGTGCGGCAATCGGTTCACTCATGAGGTTCTCCTTGCAGCAGGGCGTCGAGGCGTTGCAGCGGATCCTGGCGGTAGAACTGCCGCATCTGCGCGTAGACCGCCGGATACTCGGCGACCAGGATATCCGGCGTCTCGAAGAACGCTTCACTCAGAACCGCAAAAAATTCGCCGGGGTCGGTCGTGGCGTAGGGGTCGATCGGCGTGTCTTCGCCGTCATCGACCCGCCGGCACAGGTCCTCGTAAGCCGCGCTGAATGCATGCGACCAGGCGGCGGCATCCATGCCCCGATGAAGCGGCGGGAAGCCGTTGGCATCACCGTTCAGCATGTCGAGCTTGTGGGCGAATTCGTGCAGCACGACGTTGACGCCTTCTCCCTGGCCGCTGTAAGCGACGTCGGCGAGCGACAGCACCAGCGGGCCGCCATGCCAGGATTCACCGGCGAGGATGTCGCGGGAATGATGTACCACGCCGGCTTCGTCCATCTCCTCGCGACTGCGCAGGAACTCGTCCGGATAGAGAATGATTTCCTTCCAGCCGCGATAACTGGCTTCGTCGAGATTGAGGGTCAGCAGGCAGGCCTGCAGGGCAATGGCGAGCTGCATGTCGCTATCGACCTCGGCCCCGCCGGCGGCTGAAAAGTGCTTGTCGTGGATGAACAGGCTGGCCTGTTCGCGCAGCCGGCCATAGTCTTCGGCGTCGAATCCACCGAGGATGGGCAGCCTCGCGACGGCGTCCTCGAAGGCGTCAGAGGCGACCAGTTGCCGTCTGAGAATGCGAGCGCGCCGCCATTGTCGCCAGGCCTTCATTCGGCATCGCGGTCGAGATCGATCAGCTGGACATGCTCGGGATGCTCGAGCTCGACCCGCTCGATCTGCTGGAAGCGGCGGCTGATCTTGTCGCTGGAGATGCGCACCTCGCCGACGTCCTTGCTGGCCTGCTCGATATGCGTGGCGAGCTTTTTCATGCGTTCGTCGAAGCGGGCGAAATCCTTGGCCAGCTTGCCGAGTTCGTCCTTGATGACGTGTGCCATGCGCCGGGTTTCCGAATCGCGTATCACCGCGCGCGCAGTGTTGAGCACCGCCATCAGGGTGGTCGGCGAGGTGATCCAGACGTGCTTCTTCTGCGCGTGCTCGACCAGTTCGGGGTGGTAGGCGTGGATCTCGGCGAACACCGCTTCGGCTGGCAGGAACATGACCGCGCCGTCCGAGGTTTCACCGGCGACGATGTACTTCGCGGCGATGTCGTCGACGTGCTTCTTCACGTCGGCCTTGAACTGGCGCCGCGCCAGGTCACGCTCGGCCAATGGCAGGCTGTCGTCGAACATGCGGCTGTAGTTTTCCAGCGGAAACTTGGCGTCGACGCAGACGGTGCCGGTCGGTTCCGGCAGCACCAGTGCGCAGTCGGCGCGCTGGCCGCCCTTGAGGGTGAACTGGAAGGCGTAGGCGTCGGGCGGCAGGATGTTGCGCACCAGGGCCTCCAGCTGGACCTCGCCGAAGGCGCCGCGCGAGCGCTTGTCGCCGAGGATTTCCTGTAGCGACACGACGTTGCTCGCCAGACCCTCGATTTTCTTCTGCGCCTCGTCGATCACCGCCAGCCGCGACATCACCGAGGTGAAGGTCTCGTTGGTTTTCTTGAAGCCCTCGTCGAGCCGCTCGGCGACCTTGCCGGAAATCTCGTTGAGCCGCCCATCGACGGTCTGCGACAGGTGCTGCACACGCTCGCCGAACTGCGCGGTCATGTTCTTCAGCGTGTCCTGCAGCAGGCCCTGCTCGGCGCGTCCCTGCTCGATCAGCTTTTCCAGCATCGCGCTCTGGAACTGGCCGAACTGGCCGGTGACCGTCTCGCGGGTTTCCGCCAGGCGTTCGGTCTGCGCGACCTGCAGCGCGGATAACTGCGCCTGCATGCGGTCGGACTGCTGCGACAGGCCGCTGTGCAGGTCGGTCAGCACTGCGCGGTGGCGGGCTTCCATGTCCTGGGTCAGCTGGGCCGGCAGACCTTGCTGCTCGCGGCGCAGTGCACCGAGACGCAGCAGCACGACGGCCAGCAGCAAAGCGAGGAGGAAAAGACCGGCCAGCAGGCCGATTTCGAAGGGACGCATGGGCCGGATTTTACCCGCGCCGCGATGAAAAAACCCGGCGCTGGGCCGGGTTTGCTTCAGGCTGCTGCGCGGTTGGCGCGCTTGCGTTCGTGCTCCTGCAGGTGACGCTTGCGGATGCGGATCGACTTCGGCGTGATCTCGACCAGTTCGTCGTCGTCGATGAATTCCACCGCCGACTCGAGCGTCAGCTTGATCGGCGTGGTCAGGCGCACCGCTTCGTCGGTACCCGAGGCGCGCACGTTGGTGAGTTGCTTGCCCTTGATCGGGTTGACCACCAGGTCGTTGTCGCGGCTGTGGATGCCGATGATCATGCCTTCGTACAGCTTGTCGCCGGGCGAGACGAACATGCGGCCGCGGTCTTCCAGCTTCCACAGGGCGTAGGCCACCGCCTCGCCGTTGTCCTGCGATACCAGCACGCCGTTGTGGCGGCCGGGCAGGTCGGCCTTGACCGG
>JBAPWR010000347.1:0-2162 GCA_049283775.1 Thiobacillus sp. | reverse complement strand
AGATAGGGCAGGCCCTGCTTGAGCTTTTCCGGATCGAGGATGATGAGTTGCCGGACCAGATTGTGCGACTGGGTGATCGCATCCACCCGCATCACCACGCTGGAGGTTGCCGGTATGGTCGCGCTGGCCTGCGTCAGCCCCTTGGCGAAAGGCTGGCCATTGACCTCCAGTTCGAATTCCAGCGCCTCGATGCCGAGATCGAAATCGTTCGGGTTGGCGAGACGCAGGCCCACCTCGAAATGCTGTTCCAGCAGTCCGACGGCCTTGACGTCGATTTCGGCGACGCTGAAGCGCGGCATCAGGGCCTGGTGCGGCAATCCGGAACAGGCCGCGAGCAGCAACAGCGCAGCGGCGACAAGCAGTCGGTATGGCATATCGGCTCCTACCCCAGCTCGGCCAGCAGCTGCGCGATCATGCGCTGGGCCTGCGCCGCGTAGCCGCCGCCGAACATGTTGGCGTGATTGAGGATGTGATACAGATTGTAGAGCGTTCTGCGCGTGGCGTAGCCGGGATCGAGGGGCCAGGCCTCTCGGTAGGCGGCATGGAACGCCGGCGCGAATCCGCCGAACAGTTCGCTCATGGCAAGGTCGCACTCGCGGTCGCCGTAGTACACCGCGGGGTCGAAAATCACCGGCTCACCACACGGGTACTCCGACTTTCTATGCCCTGAAGGGCATGAAAGATCGTATGGACCATCGGTGAGAAAACCGTGATTGCCGCCCCACAGGTCGCCGTGCAGCAGCGACGGCGCGGGACGGCTGGCGCCGAAGAATTCGTCCAGCCGGGCCATCAGTCTTTCCCCATCACGCTGCAAGGCACCGCCGTAGCCGTTCTGCGCCGCCAGTTGAAACTGGAAGCCGAGACGCCGCTCGCGCCAGAAATCGACCCAGTCGTCGCTCCAGCCATTCGGCTGCGGCGTGGCGCCGATCCAGTTGTCGTGCGCACCACCGAAGCGCCCGGTGCTGACACGATGCTGCTGCGCCAGCTGTCGCCCCAGGCTGGCCGCATCGCCGCGCGACTGGAGGGCCAGGTGCTCCAGTACCAGGTAGGCGCGTCCCGCTGTGACCCCGAGGCAGATCACCCGCGGCACCCGTACCGCGTTCGCGGCGGAAAGTTCGGCGAGCCCTGCCGCCTCGGCCTCGAACAGGTCGAGCCTGCTGGCCGCCTGGCTCTTGACGAAGAAGCTGCGCGTGGCGTCGCCGAGCGTGAAGGCCTCGCTGATGTCGCCGCCATGAGCAGTCTCGCGGCTGCGAATCTCGAAGGCAGTGCCGGTGGCGCGGCCGATGGCGGCAGCAAGCTCGTGGTGGAAGTCGCTCATGGTTTGAGCAGCGGGCAGATGTTCAGCTCGAGCTTGGCGTGGGCGGCGCGCAGGGCCGCTTCGGCATCGGCCGGGCTGGCGGCGTGGCTGAAGATGAAGCCCAGGTAACCCGAGCCCTCGGGCGGCGGGGCCACCAGCTGGCCGGGGTGGGCG
Source organism: Thiobacillus sp. (assembly GCA_049283775.1). Classification (GTDB taxonomy): domain Bacteria; phylum Pseudomonadota; class Gammaproteobacteria; order Burkholderiales; family Thiobacillaceae; genus Thiobacillus. Next base: position 691 of record JBAPWR010000347.1, on the reverse strand, counting down.
GTGATCTCGATGCCGCTGATGCGCGGCACGGCGCGAGCGGCATCGAGGCCATCGACGCCGTGAAAGATGCCATTGACCGGTATCGGGATCATCATCACCCCGGCTGCGCTGTCTCGTTCCTGTGCCGGCAGCGGCAGGCCGACCGCGTGGCGCAGCACGATTTCCGCCGAGCCCATGCCGAGCGTGCTGCCCAGCACGCGTCCGCATAAACCGCCGATGCCGCGCGGGGCGATCTCCAGCAGCCACGGCCCGGACTCGTTGATGCGCGCCTCGGCGTGAATCACGCCTTCGCTGACGCCCGCGCCGACGCAGGCGCGTTCGACTGCTTCGGCCAGTTCGTTTTGCATCGCGGCAGGCAGGCGTGACGGGGTGACCAGCAGCGTTTCCTCGAAGGCCGGACCGTCCAGCGGGTCGGGTTTGTCGAACACGGCCAGCACCCGCAGGCGTCCCTGTTCGAGCACGCCGTCGAGCGCGACTTCGACGCCGGGAATGAAGGCCTCGACCAGCAGCTCTTCGGCATCGCGCTGGGCACGTGACTGGATGCGCTGCACCTGCTGCAGCGCTTGCGCCAGCTGGCTGATGTCGTCGGCGCGCAGCACACCGCGGCTGCCGGTGAGCCGGCGGGCCTTGACCACCAGCGGGAACCCGGGCCCGGCCGCGGCCTCGAGGTCGTCGGCACCGACGCTGGCAA
>JBAPWR010000346.1:0-3191 GCA_049283775.1 Thiobacillus sp. | reverse complement strand
GGTAATGTCCCCGGACATACAAGGCAAGCGCAGCCAGGTTGGCATATCGTCCATGACAGCTTCGATGTGCCGAGCCTAATCCTGCGTCGAACAGATATCGCATGATTGTGCGTTGCCAACTAGGCGGGCGTTGTGGACATTCGGCGATGACGTTCTCCGGAATCGGCGTATGCAGCCAGCGGTGGCAGCAGTCCAGCGCGTAATAGAGTGGACGCCCCAGATTCAGTGTTTCCGCGCGATCAAGGAGAGTCGACCAGAATGTCCGTTCGCTAGCGAACGTGCGCAACAGGGCGTCGAGGTCGACCAGGTCGCGCAGTCCGTGGCCCCATTCCCCTTCGTGAAACAGGTGGCAAGCGGAATGCAGCACGAGGTCAGCGTCACTCGGGATGCTCAGCCTCGGGAGATCGGGCAGGGGCTGGGCGGCGTCCAGAATCGGTGCGGCAACAGTGCGGATTCGCGCGGTCTCGGGCAGCAGGTTGTGATGTACGTCCAATACGGTTCCACGACGGATGTGGGTCATCGGCGGCAGTTCGTGCATCCATCGGCGGTAGTAGCGCTGGTCGTATTCGTCCTGCTTCTGCGTGTGCCAGCCGGCCAGCAACAGTGCGCCTTCGACCTGACCGAGTCGGTCGCGTGGAACCAGAATGTCGATGTCGCCAAACAGGCGGCCTGCCGCTGGCGGCAGGCCGGCGATGGCATAGGCCGCGCCCTTGAGCAGCAACACCGGACCGTCGATACCGGCCAAAGCCTGTGCTACGCGACGTGCTTCCCAACGGACAGCCTGTCGCTGCTTGGTGGCCACGGTCCGGGCAGCGGCCAGGTGGGGGCGTACTTCAGCCGGCAATCGGGAATCCAGACCCAGTGTTTCCGCCTGCACGGCAAGCCGGGACAGCAGTCCGGCGGCGCCGGACTGGCGCAGCAGCAAGTCCCAGTCTCCCAGGCCGAGCCTGGCCATGCGAAGCGGATCACGCAGGACTTCGAGCAAGGGTTGGCAGCGTTCGCCCGGACTCACGCCGCCAATTCCGCAAATACCTGCAATGCGTCGTCCAGCCTCGAGTATTCGAAGTTGTGGCAGTCGCAAGCATCCGTTAGTGCCGCGTTGAGCTCGAAACCCAACCCACCCAGCAGGCTGTAATTGAACGCATGGCTTGCCGTATGCAAAAAGGCGTCGGCGCGGGAATGCGGACTCAGGCGAGCTTGGCTTCCCTCGCGCCATTTTGGGAACACGATCCAGGCCGGACGCGCTTTTTCACCGACGCGGGCGACGCTTTCGGTGCTGGGTTTCAGGTGCGCCACCGTGCCTTTGTGCGTGTCGTAAGCGGGCGCGCCAATCACTGCGTCGGGATAGGCCCGGCGTATGACATCGATGGAGGCATTCTTCAGGCTGACCGGGCGCGCCAGGCCGACAAGCAATCCGTCGTCGCGGTCGATCAGGGTGATTTCATCGGAGAGCAGGCGCCAGCCGGAGAGCATCAGCGCGGCCGTGAGCGTGCTTTTCCCGGCTCCGGGATCTCCCGGCAGGACAAGGGCGCGTCCATTCTTCTCCAATACGGCGGCATGGAGCATCAGGTAATGGTGGGCATGGCCTGCGACGCACCAGTTCAGCCCCCATTCCAGCAGGGCAAAGGCATGGTTGGCAGGCAGCGGCTTGAACGGAGAGTGGCCGTCATACCAGAAATTGATCTGCGGCCGCAGCCAGCGCCGCAGTCCCTGCGGCGGGCCGACGCGCACATGAAAGTCACGGAAATCACCTTCGGCGAGCGGGAAATCGGCATAAAGCCGCAGCAGGCCTTCGGCGACCTGCGGCATGGCGCTTTGAATGCGCGTGACGAAGGGGCCCGTGCGCAATGCCAGAACGTTGTCGGATAGCCGCTGGCGAAGTTGCAGAAGCGGCAGATCGCCAACCCTCATGTGGCCGGCTCCGCGAATTCCAGTCTTGCGAGTTCTCCAAGTATGTCGACCAGGGCTCTCGCCGCTTCGTCTGGCTCGACCGCAGCTGCCTCGGAAAGCAGGGTGACCAGGTTCGACTCCATGTCCGGGGCGGTCATCAGTTGGAGCAATATCAGTGCGGAAGCCTCGGAGAAGCGGTGCGTATCGCCTGCAGCACCGTGGTAGAAGACGTGTTCTCCATCCCACTCACGGTGACGCAGGTCGGCTTCCGGGGGGATACGCCAGAGTCGGGATGGGTCGGGTGTCATCGTTAGAAAACGTCCAGGAAGGCGACTCAAGTCTATCAGTCCACCTTGTTCGGCCAACATCCGCCGCTGACACGACCCAGACCGGCGAGATCGCGCAGTGAGCAGGTTTGCCCAAAGCCATGCTGACGCAGCAACTCGCCCACTTCGGCGGACTGATCGTAGCCGTGTTCCACGAAAAGCCAGCCGTGGTCCACCAGATGCGCGGGCGCGCCGCCGATGATGACACGCAGATCGTGGAGTCCATCTTCGCCGGAAGCGAGAGCCTGGCGCGGCTCGAAGCGTAGATCGCCGGCATCGAGATGCGAATCGGCTGCGGCGACATAAGGCGGGTTGGATACGATCATGTCGAATTTCTTTACACCTAAACCCGCATACCAATTGCCTTCGATGCAATCAACATTATCGGCGCCGAGACGTCGCGCATTGCCTTGCGTTATTGACAGGGCTGCGGCGGACATATCAACCGCGACCACTTTTGCAAAAGGACGCTCAAGTGCCAGCGTGATGGCGACTGCGCCGCTGCCTGAGCCCAGATCGAGGATGTTGCATGGGATTCGCTCGGGAAGGTGCTGCAAAGCGGTTTCGACGAGCAATTCGGTCTCGGGGCGGGGGATCAGCACATCAGGGGTGACCCTGAACAAGCGCCCGTAGAATTCTTTTTCACCGAGGATGTAGGCCACGGGTTCGCCCTGTACGCGGCGGGCGCCCAGTTTTTCGACCGCCTCGGCCTGGTCAGCGGTGAGGACATCCTGGTCATGTGCGATCAGCCAGGCGCGACCCACTCCGAGTGCACGCGCAGCGAGGATCTGCGCTTCCAGCCGTGCGTCTCGTCGTTCAAAACCGAGTGCAGTCGAAAGGCGAGCACTTACATCCTCGAGCAGATCGTTAACGGTGGGCATCTGACTATGCCCCGACTCAGCCTTCACCCGAAAGCGTCGCCAGCAGCTCCGCCTGGTGCTCGGCCGCCAGCGCGTCGAGGAGTTCGGTCAGGTC
>JBAPWR010000345.1:0-4499 GCA_049283775.1 Thiobacillus sp. | reverse complement strand
CAGTAAAGCACCACCGCCAGCAGGAAATTGGCCATTGGGCCCGCCAGCACGATGCCGATGCGGCGCCACACGCCAGCCCGGTTGAAGGCCCGATGGACTTCGCCGGCGGGCACCGCGCCTTCGCGCTCGTCGAGCATCTTGACGTAGCCGCCCAGGGGCAGCGCGCTGATCGTCCACTCGGTCTGGTCACGTCCGAGCCGGCGGCTGAACAAGGGTTTGCCGAATCCCACCGAAAACCGCAGCACCTTGACTCCCGCAAGGCGTGCCGCCAGGTAGTGGCCGAACTCATGTATCACGACCAGCACGCCGATCGCGACCAGGAACCACAGCACCGTGTGTAATACGCTCATGCGCCGAACCGGGCCAGATAGGCCTCTGCTGTTTCACGCGCCAGACGGTCAGCCTCGAACAGGTCATCGAGCGTTTCGGCTGCGCCCCCGGCAAGCGTATCCATGGTGTGGGCGATGCTGTCCGGGATTGCGCTGAAAGGCACGGCGCCATCGAGAAAACGCGCTACCGCGACCTCGTTGGCGGCGTTCAGCACCGCCGAGGCGTTGCCGCCGCGGCTCAAGGCTTCGAACGCCAGGCCGAGGCAGGGGAAACGCACATGGTCCGGCTCCTCGAAACTGAGTTGCCGGCCCATCAGGTCGAGCCCCGAGACGCCAGCCTCGATGCGTTCGGGAAAGCCGAGCGCATAGGCGATCGGGGTACGCATGTCGGGCGTGCCGAGCTGCGCGATCACCGAGCCATCGGCGTATTCGACCATCGAATGGATGATGCTCTGCGGGTGCACCACCACGCGGATCTGCTCCGGCCGGGCATTGAATAGCCAGCGCGCCTCGATCACCTCGAGACCCTTGTTCATCAGGCTGGCCGAATCCACGGAAATTTTCTTGCCCATCACCCAGTTGGGGTGGGCGATCGCCTGCGCCGGGGTGGCGCGCGCGATCTCCTCGGCCGACAGCTGGCGGAACGGTCCGCCCGAAGCGGTGAGCCAAAGCGACTTCACCCCGGCCTGCTGGAAATCGCCGTTGAAATCACGCGGCAGCGCCTGGAAGATCGCGTTGTGCTCCGAATCGATCGGCAACAGCACCGCGCCGCTGCTAGCGACGGCATCCATGAACAGCCGGCCGGAGACCACCAGGGTTTCCTTGTTCGCCAGCAGGATGCGCTTGCCGGCCTGCGCCGCGGCCAGAGTCGCCGGCAGCCCGGCGGCGCCGACGATCGCAGCCATGACCGTGTCGACTTCAGGCGCGGTCGCCACCTCGGTCAGGGCGCGCTCGCCCTCCAGAACCGTCACCGCCAGTCCGGCATCCTTGATGCGCTGGCGCAGGGCTGCGGCGGAATCAGCCTGGCTCATCACCGCATAGCGCGGACGATGGGCGCGGCATTGCTCGAACATGCGCTCGACCTGGGTGGCGCCGGTCAGGGCGAAGATCTCGAAGCGTCCGGGGTGGCGCGCCACCACGTCGAGGGTATTGACGCCGATGGTGCCGGTGGCGCCGAGAACGGTCAGCACCCGGGCGGTCATGCGCCGCGCCCCAGCAGGACCAGCATGCCCGCCGCGATCGGCAGCGCCGAGGTCAGCGCATCGATGCGGTCGAGCACGCCCCCGTGGCCGGGCAGCAGACTTCCGCTGTCCTTCATGCCGGCCACACGTTTGATCCAGGATTCGAACAGGTCGCCGAGCACGGAAAAATAGAACAGCACGATGACCATCGGAAATAACAGCGCCAGCGGCACCGCCGACTGCAGTCCGCTGATGATCCAGGCATACAGCAGCAGCGCCAGCAGCGCGCCGGCGACCCCTTCCCAGGTCTTGCCGGGACTGACCTGCGGCGCCAGCTTGTGGCGGCCGAACTTGCGTCCGGAGAAATACGCGGCGCTGTCGGCAATCCAGACGATCGCCATGACGCCGATCAGCACCCCGGCCCCCTGATCGCGCAGATACAACAACGCTGCCCAGGTCGGCAACAGCACCGTCAAGCCGATCGCGGCGCGAATGAAAACCGACCGCCCCTGCCAGCCGAACCTCAGCCAGAGCGGTGCGAGAACGACCCAGAACAGCGCCGCCAGGACGAACAGTGCAGCATGAATGGGCTGTGCGTCGGCGGCGGGCAGAAGCGACAGACTCAGCGCGATCAGCCCGACCAGGGCCGCATAGACGATGGTCAGGCCGCAGGGAAACTGGCTCAAGCGCGCCCATTCGTGGGCACCGACCATGATCGCCGCCGAGACCAGCAGCGCCCACAGCCAGGCAGGCGCGAGCAGTACCGCCGGGAGGAACACCGCCAGCAGCACGGCCGCGGTGAGCATGCGTATCAGGACCGGGTTCATCGGTGCCGCAGCATGGCTCACGTCGCGGCGCTCAGTTGTTCGCTGGTACGGCCGAAGCGCCGCTCGCGCTTGCGGTAGGACGCGATGGCGTGATCCAGGGCCGACGCATCGAAGTCGGGCCACAAGGTATCGGTGAAATGCAGTTCGGTGTAGGCGAGCTGCCACAGCAGGAAATTGCTGATGCGCTGCTCGCCCCCGGTACGGATGAAAAGGTCCGGCTCGGGGCAGTCGGCAAGCGCAAGATGGCGCCTCAGCGCCTCCTCGTCGACCTGCTCCGGCCCTACGCCTTCCGCCATCATCCTGCGGATCGCCTGCAGGATGTCCCAACGCCCGCCGTAGTTGGCGGCGACCGTGAAGGTCAGCAGGGTATTGTCGCGGGTCAACGCCTCGGCGTCGCGAATCAGGGTCTGGATGCGCTCGGAAAATCCCGAGACGTCGCCGATCACCTGGAAGCGGATATTGCTCTCGTGGAGTTTCGCCACTTCGTTTTCCAGCGCGCGCAGGAACAATTCCATCAGCAGTGTGACCTCGTCCTGCGGACGGCGCCAGTTTTCGGAACTGAAGGCGAACACCGTCAGGTGGGTGATGCCGCGTTCTCCGCAGGCGCGGATCACGCCGCGCAGCGCCTCGACCCCCTTGCGATGGCCGGCGACACGCGGCAGCATCCGCCGCTTCGCCCAACGTCCATTGCCATCCATGATGATGGCGACATGTTGCGGCACGTCCCCGGTGTGGGGAATGTCGCGAGTGGAGCTTTTGACCACGGGATGCTTGCTCAAACCGCGAGCAGGTCCTTTTCCTTGTCGGCCAGCATCTTGTCGATCTCGCCGATGTACTTGTCGGTCAGCTTCTGCACCTCGTCCTGGGTGCGGCGCTCCTCGTCCTCGGTCGCGGTCTTGGCCTTGAGCATGTCCTTGAGCGAGCCGTTGGCGTCGCGGCGGATGTTGCGCACCGCGACGCGCGCCCCTTCAGCCTCGTTGCGCACCACCTTGATCAGGTCGCGGCGGCGCTCTTCGGTCAGGGCCGGCATCGGCACACGGATGATTTCGCCATGCGCGGCCGGGTTGAGGCCGAGATCGGAATCGCGGATCGCTTTTTCGATCTTGCCGACCATGTTCTTTTCGTACGGCTGCACGCCGAGGGTGCGGCTGTCGGCCAGCGACACGCTGGCGACCTGCGGCACCGGGGTCGGGTTGCCGTAGTAGTCCACCATGACATGATCGAGAATGCCGGTGCTGGCGCGCCCGGTGCGGATCTTGCCGAGGTCGTTCTTCAACGCCTCGAGGGTCTTGCCCATCTTCTGTTCCGCTGACTGCTTGATCTCGGCAATAGTGTGTTCAGCCATGTCGACTCCTCAGTTCAATGTAACGCGGGTACCTTCATCCTCACCCATCACCACGCGCATCAGGGCGCCCGGCTTGAAGATGCTGAACACGCCCAGCGGCATGTTCTGGTCACGGCACAAGGTCAGTGCCGTGGCATCCATGACCTTGAGATTCTCACGGATCGCCTGGTCGAAGGTCAGCCGGGTGTAACGCGTCGCTGCCGGGTTTTTGACCGGATCGTCGGAATAGATTCCGTCCACCTTGGTCGCCTTGAGCACGATATCGGCGCCCATCTCCATGCCGCGCAGCGCTGCCGCGGTGTCGGTGGTGAAGAAGGGGTTGCCGGTGCCGGCCCCGAAAATCACCACCTTGCCCTCTTCCAGGTAGCGCAATGCCTTGCCGCGGATATAGGGCTCGGCGACCTGTTCCAGATCCAGAGCAGACTGGATACGCGGCGCCAGGCCAGCCTGGCGCATCGAATCGGCCAGCGCCATCGAGTTGATCACGGTGGCGAGCATGCCCATGTAGTCGGCGGTCGGCCGGTCCATCCCGGAAGCCGCACCGGAGACACCACGGAAAATGTTGCCGCCGCCTATCACCACGGCGACCTGCACCCCGGCATCGACCACCGCTTTCACTTCACCGACGATGGCAGCCAGCGTCTGCGTATTGATGCCGTAGCTGTCCTCGCCCATCAGGGCTTCGCCGGACAGCTTCAGCAGGATGCGGCGAAAGGCAGGCTGGGGCATGTCAGACCTTGGACGCAGCGGCGACTTCGGCGGCGAAATCGCTGACTTTCTTCTCGATGCCCTCGCCCACCACGTACATGGTGAAGCC
>JBAPWR010000344.1:0-2264 GCA_049283775.1 Thiobacillus sp. | reverse complement strand
CATCGGCACCATCGCCAAATCCGGCACCCGCGAATTCTTCAGCCAGCTCTCCGGCGACCAGAAGAAGGACGCAGCGCTGATCGGCCAGTTCGGTGTCGGCTTCTACTCCGCCTTCATCGTCGCCGACCGCGTGACGCTGACCACGCGCCGCGCCGGTCTCACCGCCGAACACGGCGTGCGCTGGGAATCCGCAGGCGCCGGTGACTACACGCTGGAAACGGTAGAGAGGCCCGAGCGCGGCACGGAGATCGTGCTGCACCTGCGCGAAGGCGAGGATGAATTCCTCTCCGACTGGAAGATCAAGTCGGTGATCCGCACCTATTCCGACCACATCACCCTGCCCATCGTGATGAAGAAGACGGAATGGAAGGACGGCGTCGAGACGCCGACCGACGAGGACGAGACCGTCAACAAGGCCTCCGCCCTGTGGGCGCGCGCCAAGAAGGACATCGCCGACGACGAATACAAGGAGTTCTACAAGCACGTCGCCCACGACTTCGAGCCGCCGCTGGCCTGGTCGCACAACCGCGTCGAGGGCAAGCAGGAATACATCTCGCTGCTCTACGTACCCTCGCACGCGCCGTTCGACCTCTACGACCGCGAGAAGCGCCACGGCATCAAGCTCTACGTGCGCCGCGTCTTCATCATGGACGACGCCGAGCAGCTGATGCCGCAATACCTGCGCTTCGCCCGCGGAGTGATCGACTCGGCCGACCTGCCGCTCAACGTCTCGCGCGAGATTCTGCAATCCAGCCGCGACATTGACGCAATCAAGAATGGCTCGGTGAAGAAGGTGCTGGGTTTGCTCGAAGATCTGGCCGAGAACCAGCCGGAGAGATACGTCGAATTCTGGAACGCCTTCGGCAAGGTCATGAAGGAAGGCCCGGGCGAAGACTACGCGAACCGTGAGCGCATCGCCGGGCTGCTCAGATTCGCCTCCACCCGCACCGACACCGACGCCCAGGTGGTGTCGCTGAAGGACTACATCGGCCGCATGAAGCAAGGCCAGAGCGCGATCTACTACATCACCGCCGACAGCTTCGCCGCCGCCCAGCACAGCCCGCACCTCGAGATCTTCCGCAAGAAAGGCATCGAAGTCCTGCTGCTGTCAGACCGCGTCGACGAATGGCTGATGAGCAACTTCACCGAGTTCGACGGCAAACCGCTCAAGTCCGTCGCCAAGGGCGGGCTCGATTTGGGCGAACTGGAAGACGAGGCTGAAAAAACCGCGCAGAAGGAAGCCGAAGATGCCATGAAGCCGTTGGTCGAGCGCATCAAGACCACGCTCGGCGAGCGCGTCAAGGACGTCCGCGTCACCCACCGCCTCACCGACTCGCCTGCTTGTCTGGTCACCGGCGAAGGCGACATGAGCGCCAACCTCGAGCGCCTGCTCAAGGCCGCCGGCCAGGCCGCGCCCAGCGTCAAGCCCACGCTGGAGATCAACCCGACCCATGCCCTGGTGACGCGGCTCGACAGCGAAACCGACGACGTCCGCTTCGCCGACTGGGCCAACCTGCTGTTCGAGCAGGCACTGCTGGCAGAAGGCGGCCAGCTCGACGACCCGGCGAGCTTCGTGCGGCGCTTGAATGGGTTGCTGGCGATGCTGCCGGGTTGACCGAAGCAAAAAGCCGTTCGTGCTGAGTTTGGCGGAGCACGAATAACCGCATGTGTTGGATCAAGCGCGACCGAGCAATCAGTCGCGCTTTTTCATGCCTGCCCGAATAATCAGTTGCACCAGGGTATCCAGATAGATACATTTGGACATGAACAGGTTTTCCACATGCGACGCCGCCGATTACCTCGACAACGAGGAAACCATCGCTGAATACCTCACCGCCGCACTGGAAGACCCCAATCCCGATGTCTTCCTGACTGCCGTACGCGACATAGCCCCTGCCTGTGGCATGGCCCACGCCAAGGATGCCGCGCTGGGTCGCGAAAGCCTGTACAAGGCGCTGACGCCGGGCGCCAAGCCACGCTATGACACCATGCTGAAGCTGTTGCACGCGCTGGACGTCAAGCTATCGGCTACCCCGGTTCACCAATGATGGATGAATGGGTAACCCCATTTGCTATCGCTGCAGTTCAAGTTTCGCCATCGCCCACAAACTGGTTGCTGCCGATCACCAGCTGTGTATTACCCAGAAAGCGAGGTAAGTATGTACGCAGGAGGATGTCTTTGTGGCGCTGTCCGCTTCGAGATCACAGAGCCGATTCGCCATATCGTGTATTGCCATTGCTCCCAGTGCCGCAAAGCCCAGGGC
>JBAPWR010000343.1:0-2054 GCA_049283775.1 Thiobacillus sp. | reverse complement strand
GCCACAGGCAGACAGCGCCAGGGTGAGCAAAACAGGCCATAAAATCTTGTTCATCAAGCTTCCTCCTTTTTAATAATGGTGAGTCGCCGGCATAAGTCATTACAAACGGCACCTCGCCTGAGCGGACACCATCTGCCCGCTGGGTTCTGGCAAGCCCCCGTCTCATCGAAGCGGCGGTTCGTCGGACTGCCTGTCAGGGGTTCACGGTCCCCATGCCGGTTCGCGGGCATCCACCCCGGATTCGGAAAGCCGTGCACGGGTTCGACCATCAAGGCTGACAGTCCCCAGAATACCCCTGCCGCCCAGCACTGTCGCATAAAGCACATTCTGTCCGTTCGGCGCAAAACTGGGCGATTCATCGCGTGCGCTGTCGGTCAGAACCCGTGTCTGCCCGGTGGCAAGATCGAGAAGCACGACCCTGAAACGCCCACTGTCGCGACTGATATACGCAAGGTGCTTGCCATTCGGACTGATCGCAGGCGACACGTTGTAGCTGCCCTCGAAAGTGACCCTGCGTGGTTCACCTCCGCTGGCAGGAACGCGGTAAATCTGTGGGCTGCCGCCCCTGTCCGAGGTGAAATAAATCGTCTGGCCATCGGGAGAAAACATCGGCTCGGTATCGATGTTGCCGCCACGGGTCAGCCGTTCGAGTCCGCTACCGTCGAGATTGAGGAGATAAATCTGCGAGGCTTCGTCGCGGGTCAGCACGACCGCCAGCTTTTTGCCGTCAGGCGCCCAGGCCGGCGCCGAGTTGGAGCCCTTGAAGGCCGCGACCTTGTTGCGGCTGCCATCGCGCAGGGACTGCACGTAGACGACGGGCTTCTTGTCCTCGAACGAGACATAGGCCAGACGGCCGCCATCCGGCGAGAACATAGGAGAAATGATGGGTTCGCCGGAGCGCACGACAGTGCGTGGATTTTCGCCATCGGCATCCGCCACCCGCAATTCGTAGCGCTTGCCCTGCTTTTGCACGTAGGCGATGCGACTGCTGAAGGCGCCTTTCATGCCGGTCAGCTTTTCGTAGACGATGTCCGCGATCTGATGCCCGGTGGCGCGCCACTGCTCGGGCGAGATGTTGTAGCTGAAGCCGGCAAGCTGTGCCTCCCTCGTCACATCCATGAGACGGAAGCGAACTTCGAAGCGCCCGCCAGGCAGGCTGATGACCTGGCCGATGACCATGGCTTCCGCGCCGCGGTTGCGCCATAGCTTGTAATCGATCTGTGCGGGTTCGACCGGCTGTTGAGCACCACTGGTATCGACCAGCCGGAACTGCCCGCTGCGACTGAGATCATTGCCTGCGATCTGGGTCAGAGCCGGCTGCGGCTGGCCCTGTGCCCCGCGGAACGGCACCATTGCAACGGCGATGCGGTTCTCGGCGCCGCCGAAAACCTGGATTTCCATCGCCGCATGGGCAGTAGACAGGCCCATCAACAACCCGATAACGAGCAGACGGAACAACAGAAAAACACGCATCATCAGAATTTGGGTCGCGGTAAAAGCTCTTGTGGGAACGTGGGAATTCTAGCACAGGCCGCACGCCACTCTCCGATGGTCGGCGGGCGGAATCATTGCCACAAGGCGTCGAAAGCCTGTGCGTGTCAGTCTACTTTGGGTCGATGCACCAAGGATAGTTCCGGCAGAAATTCAGCACGCGCGTCGCGGTCTTCTGGCAGTTCCAAGGGCGAGGATTTCTGGATTGCCCGCAACACCGCCTCGTCATAAGCCTTGTCGCCGCTCGATTCCACCACCCGAACCTCCCGAACCTCCCCTGTGGGGAGCAATCTGACCAGACAGCGAACCTGCGGATTGCCCGTGAGTTCAGCGGGCAGTAGGGTATTGCCGCGCACCTTGGCGGCGATCATGTCGCGATGCTTCGCGACGATGCGTGCCACTTCGGACTGGCGTTTCGCTGCAGCAGCGGCGGCTTGTGCCTGCGCCTGGGCTTGAGCCTGAGCCCGCTCGATCTGGCGCGATTCGCTAGCCAGATCTTCTTCAATCATGCGCTGCATCAATGCTTCTTCTTCCATCTGGCGCAGCAGTTCGCGCTTTTTCTG
>JBAPWR010000342.1:0-3158 GCA_049283775.1 Thiobacillus sp. | reverse complement strand
GGTCAGGAGGCCGTGCTGACCCTGATGATCGAAACCACCTGGAGCAAGCGCCGCATCCTCGAGGTCTACCTCAATGTCATCGAGTGGGGTGACGGCATCTACGGCGCCGAAGCCGCCGCACGGCGTTACTTCGGCGTGTCGGCCGCCAAGCTCAACCGCTACCAGGCCGCGCAGCTGGCTGCCATGGTGCCGAGCCCGCGCCGCTACGAACGCAATCGCGGCGGTCCGCACTACCAGCGCCGGGTCGCGACGATCCTGCGTTACATGTCCCATGTCAGCGTGCCCTAGCGCATAAGGCAATCCACCTGCTCGCGTTACAATGCGCCGGTTCCCGCGAAACACGGCCATGACGGATTCCCAAGAAAACCAGTCCCAGGACACGCTCGAGACCAGCCTCAAGCAGGTGCAATCCCTGCTGACCAAGATGCGGCTGGTGGAGGGGCTCGTCCACAAGCAGGGCGGGCCGCGTCAGGACCTGGTGGAAAACCTCGTCCACAAGCAGAACCTGAGCGAACTGCAGCGGCGACTGGACGAACTGCACCCGGCCGACGTCGCCTACATCCTCGAGGCCCTGCCGCTGGACGAACGTCTGCTGGTCTGGGACCGGGTCAAGGCCGAGCGCGACGGCGAGATCCTCCTGGAAGTATCCGATTCGGTGCGCGAATCGCTGATCGAAACGATGGACAAGGCCGAACTGCTGGCCGCTGCCGAATCGCTCGACACCGACGAGATCGCCGACCTCGCCCCCGACCTGCCGCAGGACGTGATCCAGGAGCTGCTGACCACGCTGGACGTGCAGAAGCGCGCCCATCTGCAGTCGGCACTGGCCTATCCCGAGGACACCGTCGGCGCACTGATGGATTTCGAGATGGTCACCATCCGCGCCGACGTCACGCTCGAGGTCGCGCTGCGCTACCTGCGCCGCCTGGGCGAACTGCCGGATCAGCTCGACAAGCTGTTCGTGGTCGGTCGCGACGAGACCATCATCGGCGTGCTGCCGCTGAAGCGGCTGCTGACCACCGACCCGGAGGCGTCGGTGGCGGCGGTGATGGTCGACGACTTCGTCAAGTTCCACCCCGAGGACGAGGCGCATGAAGCCGCGCAGGCTTTCGAGCGCTACGACCTGGTGATGGCCCCGGTGGTCGACCATCAGGACAAGCTGATCGGCCGCCTGACCGTCGATGCCGTGGTCGACTACATCCGCGAGTCGGCCGATTCCGACATGTTGTCGATGGCCGGCCTGAAGGAAGAGGAAGACCTGTTCTCGACGGTCTGGCGCTCGGCGAAAAACCGCTGGATGTGGCTGACCATCAATTTGGGCACCGCCTTCATCGCCTCGCGCGTGATCGGTGCCTTCGAGGGCTCGATCGAGAAACTCGCGGCACTGGCGGCGCTGATGCCGATCATCGCCGGCATCGGCGGCAACACCGGCAACCAGACCATCGCCCTGATCATCCGCGGCCTGGCGCTCGGCCAGATCACCCAGGCCAACGCCCGCCGGCTGATCGTCAAGGAACTTGGCGTCGCCCTGCTCAATGGCCTGGTATGGGGCTCGGTGGTCGGGGTCTTTGCCTGGCTGCTGTACAGCAATCTTGCGCTGGGCGGGGTGATGGCGCTGGCGATGCTGTTGAACCTGATCGTCGCCGCGCTGGCCGGCATCTTCATCCCGATGACGCTCGACAAGATGAAGCGCGATCCGGCCATCGGCTCCTCGGTGCTGCTGACCTTCACCACCGACAGCATGGGCTTCTTCATCTTCCTCGGCCTCGCCACCGTGCTGCTGCTGTGAAATGCGCAGCACCCCATGAGCTGGTGAGTTTCGCATGAGCTGGGTCAAGCCCTCGCGCTCGCTGCTCAGCGCCGCCGGGCGCGCCATCGGCGACTATCGCATGATCCGTGAGGGCGACCGCATCCTGCTCGGCCTGTCGGGCGGCAAGGATTCGCTCTCCCTGCTGCACACCCTCCACCATCTGCAGCAGAAGGCACCAGTGAAATTCGCACTGCTGGCATGCACTGTCGACCCGCAGTCCGAACAGTTCGATCCCTCGCCGCTGAAGCCATATCTCGCCGAACTCGGCGTGTCCTATTTTCTCGAGTCGCAGCCGATCGTCGCGGAAGCGCAGAAGACGCTGACGAGGGATTCCGATTCCTACTGCGCCTATTGTTCCAGGATGCGCCGCGGCATTCTTTACCGCGTCGCACGCGAGCAGGGCTGCAACGTCGTCGCGCTGGCGCAGCATCTCGACGACCTGGCCGAGACGCTGATGATGTCGATGTTCTTCGGCGGCAAGTTGAGGACCATGTCGCCGCATTACCGCAACGACGCCGGCGACCTGCGCATCATCCGTCCGTTCGCCTATGTGCGTGAACGCCAGACCCGCGCCTTCGCTCATGATGCCGGACTGCCGGTGATCTTCGAGAACTGCCCGGCGTGCTTCGCCAAGCCGCAGCAGCGCTACGCCATGAAACAGATGCTGGCCGAGCAGGAGAAGCTGCACCCGCGCATCTTCAGCAGCCTGCTGACCGCGATGCGGCCACTGATGGGCGAGTCTCCCGGCTGATTTCAGCCATTCGCTGATTGCCAGTAAAATCAAGCTCTTGTTTTAGTTGATATTTTCCACACAGAAACCAAGCTCATGACCACTTCCTTCATCCCTCCCCGACGCACCCTTATGGGCCCCGGCCCCTCCGACGTTCCGCAGCGCATCCTCGATGCGATGGCGCGCCCGACCATCGGCCACCTCGATCCGGCTTTCGTCGAACTGATGGAGCAGATCAAGGCCATGCTGCGCATGGCGTTCCAGACCGAGAATGCGTTGACCTTTCCGGTCTCCGCACCGGGCTCGGCGGGAATGGAAATGTGCTTCGTCAACCTGGTGGAGCCGGGCGACAAGGTCATCGTCTGCCGCAACGGCGTGTTCGGCGGACGCATGCTGGAAAACGTCAAGCGCAGCGGCGGCGTGCCGGTGATCGTCGACGACGCGTGGGGTGCGCCGGTCGATCCGCAGAAAGTGCGCGACGCCTTCAAGGCCAACCCCGACGCGAAAATCCTCGCCTTCGTCCATGCCGAGACCTCGACCGGGGCGCAGTCGGATGCCGCGACTCTGGCGAAGATCGCGCAGGAAGCCGGCGCGCTGACCATCATGGACTGCGTCACC
>JBAPWR010000341.1:0-1578 GCA_049283775.1 Thiobacillus sp. | reverse complement strand
CAACAAGGCCGCACCCGGAAGCGTTTTGAGTTTCATTTGTTTTCCCCAGACAAGACCATCATTCAACTTATGCATATGCGTCATATCGGCCCCGAGTCCTGGCATGGCCAGCCGTTTCTTCCTTGATCAGTGCCATCCTGAATGCAAGAACCTTGAACCCGGCCATGCCCTGATCTAGCTTTAAATTCCTACGAGCCGACAGGAGCGTCATCAGCATGAACATTTCAACTGACATCAACAAGCTGACCCGCGAAACAGCTGATCCCGACTTCCCCCATGCCCCGCCCGACTGGACGCGTGAGGATGCGATCGCCATCGCCCGAAAGGAAGGACTCGAGCTAGGCGCCGATCACTGGGAAACGATTCGCGCCCTGCAGAACTACTATGCGCATCACGAGGATAGCGCGGTCATCAATCTGCGCGAGTTGCACGATGCCCTCGACGAGCATTTCCACAAGCAGGGCGGACTGAAATACCTTTACACCCTGTTCCCGGCTGGCCCGATCGCCCAGAGTTGCCGGCTTGCCGGACTGAAAGCGCCGGCGATTGCCACGGATCCCAGTTTCGGCAGCGTGGCCTGAAGCTGTTCCGCGCGGCGAATGCTCGCCACAGGATTTGCGGTCAGGCAAGCTGGCGTGGCCGGCGCAGAAGGCACGGCAAATTCGCTTACAGGTCGCGGACCGCCGGGTCTGCCTCCCCATGGCAGATTTTTTGATGCGCTTCCTCGAGGGCCGGCCTGGAAATCGAGGCGTCCTCCACAGGCAGGGGTGAGCCATCTGTCGCAGCCTGCTTCGCCGCGGCAGGCTGGCGGGAGAATCCCTCGTTCAGCTGGCTGACGACCACGGCGGTCTCGTTGATCACCCGGCGACTCAGGACCGGAGTCTTTTCAAAGTAACCGAGGGCGCGGAACACGCGCGGAATGTTGCGGGTGGTCGCGATGCTCTGCAGCAGCGGCGAGGAAGAACGGAATGCGTGACGCGTGATCTCCGGGTCGCGGCTCAGCCAGGGAACGTTTCCGAACAGCAAGGCCCCGGCTACCTGGGTGGAATGGCAGGACACGCAGTCCATGGTTTCCGGAGTGTGGATGGCGGGATTCTCGATACGGGCGACCGAAGCGCCCAGGCCTTTCAGGGTATCGGCATCACGCGCCTTGATCGCACGCGAATCCCGCAAGATAAGGTTGAGGTTGTCCTCGCCGAGCGGTGCCGGGGAAATCCTGCCGTTGCGATATTCACTATCCGAAGCCAGGGAAACGAAAAAGCTCTGCGCCCGGGCATTGCCCGTGCGCGGGATCACGATTTCCACCGGTTTGCCGTCGACGATATTGAAGCCCCTGAATTCCCATTTGTCACCGCCCACCAGCGTGCTCATGGACGTCACCCGCCACAGGTTCTGCTCGCCGCAGTATTTCAACAGCAGTTCCCGCAGACCTTGCGAAAAGGGGCCACCGAGGCCCTGTTTCAGCATCACTGGATGAACCTGCAGCGGGGCATCCGCGCGTACGTTCGCCATGGAATTTTTCAGTTGCCGGTATTCGGAGATAAAGCGGCGGAACTCGTCCGACTCGAGAGTGTAGAA
>JBAPWR010000340.1:0-1779 GCA_049283775.1 Thiobacillus sp. | reverse complement strand
CCCTGCATGGTGTCGGACGAAGGCGCCTGCCGCATCTGGTGGGCAGGCGGCGTGCGCGTTGCCGCCGATGCCTGAGGCTCACGCACAACGCATCACCATCAGTGGACGGGTGCAGGGGGTGGGGTTCCGCCCCTTCGTCTATCGTCTGGCTCATCGTTACGACATCAGAGGCTGGGTCCGCAACGTTGACGGCTTGGTGGAGATCCATGCCGAAGGCTCGCCAGCGCAGCTGCAGCATTTTCGCCAGGCGCTGCTGCAAGAAGCGCCGCCACTGTCCGCACCCGATGCCCTCTCCGTCGCCGACTGCAGCGCAGAAAATGCAGAAGCTTTCACCATCCTCGACAGCGCCGCCATCCAGCGTGATCCCTGCTCGACCGTTGCTGGTCCGGGTTCGATCCACCTGCCGCCGGACGGCTTCGTCTGCGCCGACTGCCTGGCCGAACTGCACGACCCGGCCAACCGCCGCCACCGCTACCCCTTCATCAACTGCACCCAGTGCGGCCCGCGCTACACCCTGATCACCGCCCTGCCCTACGACCGCCCGAACACGTCGATGCGCGACTTCGCGCTGTGCCCGGATTGCCGGCGCGAATACGAGAATCCGCTCGACCGCCGCTTCCATGCCGAACCGATCGCCTGCCCGGTGTGCGGGCCGCACCTGCAATTTGTCGCTGGCGGGACAAGAATCGACGGGGACGAAGCGGCGCTGGCTGCCGCCGTCGCCGCGCTGCGCGCCGGCAAGATCGTCGCGGTCAAGGGCGTCGGCGGCTACCACCTGATGTGCGATGCGTCGAACGACGCGGCGATCGCGGCACTGCGTGCCAGGAAGCCGCGTCCTGCCAAACCGCTGGCAGTGATGTTCAAGGACCTCGACGCGCTGTCTCGTGTCGTACGAACCACGCCCGAACAGCAAGCCTTGCTCGCCTCGCCCGAACGCCCCATCCTGCTGCTGCCGAAGCGCCCCGACGACGGGCTGTCCGCATCCATCGCGCCCGGCCTCGCGGAAATCGGCTGCCTGCTGCCCTACTCGCCGCTGCACGACCTGCTGCTGGACGATTTCGCCGGACCCCTGGTAGCGACCTCGGGCAACCTCTCCGGCGAACCGGTGTTGACCGACAACGAGGAAGCACAGACCCGGCTCGCCCACCTCGCCGACGCCTTCCTGCACCACGACCGCCCCATCGTGCGACCAGCCGACGACCCCGTCTATCGCGTCATCGCCGGCGTCCCGCGGCCGCTGCGCCTGGGGCGCGGCGTCGCCCCGCTGGAACTCGAACTCCCCGCTGCGCTGAACGAACCGGTGCTGGCGCTGGGCAGCCACATGAAGAACACCGTCTGCCTCGCCTGGAGCACACGCGCCGTCGTCTCACCGCACATCGGCGAACTCGACACGGCCCGCAGCCTCGACACCCTGGCCCAGGTCGCGGCCGACCTGCAGCGGCTATATCAGGTAAAGGCATGCCGCTTGATCGTCGACCACCACCCCGGCTTCGGCTATCGCCGCTTCGCCCGCAGCAGCGGGCTGCCGCTGTTCGAGGTCTGGCATCACCATGCCCACGCGTCGGCGCTGGCGTGGGAGTTTCCGCAGGTCAATGAATGGATCGTGTTCGCCTGGGACGGCGTCGGCCTCGGCGAGGATGGCAGCCTGTGGGGCGGCGAGGCTTTCACCGGCGCGCCCGGCCGCTGGCGGCGTGCCGCCTCGATGCGTCCCTTCCGTCTGCCCGGCGGCGACAAGGCCGGGCGCGAGCCGTGGCGCGCCGCTGCCGCCCTGTTGTGGGA
>JBAPWR010000339.1:0-2640 GCA_049283775.1 Thiobacillus sp. | reverse complement strand
CGCTGGGCGGTGGCGCACAAGTACCCGGCGCAGGAGGAAATCACCCAGGTTCTCGATATCGGGGTGCAGGTCGGACGCACCGGCGCGCTGACGCCGGTGGCGCGACTGGCGCCGGTGTTCGTCGGCGGCGTGACGGTGACCAATGCCACCCTGCACAACCAGGACGAGATCGACCGCAAGGACGTGCGCATCGGCGATACCGTGATCGTGCGGCGCGCGGGCGACGTCATTCCCGAAGTGGTGGCGGTGGTGGCCGGGCGCCGCCCCGATCCGGAACCGCCGCGGTTCGATATCCTGGTGCGCTATCCGCTCTGCCCGGAGTGCGGCTCGCACGTCGTGCGGCTGCCCGACGAGGCGGCGGTGCGCTGCACCGGCGGCCTGTATTGCCCGGCGCAGCGCAAGCAGGCCCTGCTGCATTTCGCCGGTCGCCGGGCGATGGATATCGAGGGCCTGGGCGACAAGCTGGTCGATCAGCTTGTCGACCGCGGACTGGTGCGGACGCCGGCCGACGTGTATGGTCTGACCCTGGAAACGCTGGCCGGCCTTGAGCGCATGGCGGAAAAATCGGCTGCCAACCTGCTCGCGGCAATCGAGAAAAGCAAGGCGACCACGCTGGCGCGCTTCATCTTCGCCCTCGGCATCCGTAACGTCGGGGAGGCTACCGCCAAGGACCTGGCGCGCCATTTCGGCTCGCTCGAGGCGCTGCTGTCAGCCGAAGAAGCCGAGCTGATGCGGGTGCCCGATGTCGGACCGGTGGTGGCGCAATCGATCAGGCAGTTTTTCGCCGAGCCGCACAATCTCGAGGTGGTGCGCAAACTGCGCGAAGCCGGAGTCGCCTGGGAAGATGCAGCCGGCGCGCAACATGGCGATGGCAGACTGGCGGGCAAGACGCTGGTGCTGACCGGCACGCTGCCGACACTGACCCGCGACACGGCCAAGGAAATGATCGAGTCCGCGGGCGGCCGGGTCAGCGGCAGCGTGTCGAAGAAAACCGACTACGTCGTCGCCGGTGCCGAGGCGGGGAGCAAGCTCGACAAGGCGCAGGCGCTGGGTGTGGAAATTCTCGATGAAGCCGGGCTGCTCGCGCTGCTGGAACAGTCCTGAATCCACCCCGGATTGATTGGATGAACGAGGGAACGAGATGCAAAAAGTAAAGAAAGCTGTTTTTCCGGTCGCCGGTCTGGGGACCCGCTTCCTGCCGGCCACCAAGGCCAGCCCCAAGGAGATGCTGCCGATCGTCGACAAGCCGCTGATCCAGTACGCGGTCGAGGAGGCGATGGATGCCGGCATCACCGACATCATCTTCATCAGCAGCCGCACCAAGCGCACCGTCGAGGATCATTTCGACAAGGCCTACGAACTGGAAACCGAGTTGGCTGCGCGCGGCAAGGATCGTGATCTGGAACTGGTGCAGTCGATTCGCCCGGCCGGCGTCAACTTCATCTACATCCGCCAGGCCGAGGCGCTGGGCCTGGGGCACGCCGTGCTGTGCGCGCAGCCGGTGATCGGCAACGAGCCCTTCGCGGTGATCCTCGCCGACGACCTGATCGACGGCAGCCCGACTGCGATGAAGCAGATGACCGACCAGTACGACTACTACCAGTGCTCGGTGCTTGGCGTGCAGCAGGTGGCGCCCGAGGAAACCGCCTCCTACGGCATTGTCGATGCGTCGCCGCTGGAAGACCGCGTGTCGCGCGTCAATGCCATCGTCGAGAAGCCGCAGCCGCAGGACGCGCCGTCGAATCTGGGCGTGGTCGGCCGCTACATCCTCACCCCGCGCATCTTCCACCACATCGCCAACCTGACGCCGGGCGCCGGCGGCGAACTGCAGCTCACCGATGCCATCGCGGCGCTGCTCAAGGAACAGCAGGTGCTGGCCTACGCTTTCGACGGGGTCCGCTACGATTGCGGCAGCAAGCTCGGCTACCTGCAGGCGACGGTCGAGTACGCGCTCAAGCACAGCGAGGTCAGCGATGACTTCGCTGCCTATCTGAAGAATCGCATCTGCTGATCAAGGGCGTATCAACGTCAACTTCGCGAGCGCGAAATTAGCGTTGACACGCCCTAGGCCGCTGCGCTGCCGTGGAGCCACACTGCGGCCTGCAGCGCATCTTCTGCCGGCATTCCCTGTCCGAGCAATGCCGCGACCATGCCGCTGAGGCGGTCACCCGAGCCGGCCTGTGCCAGCCAGGGGCCGCCCGTGGTGTTGATGGCATAGCGGCCAGCGGGGCTGGCGATCACCGTGCCGGCACCTTTCAGCGCGACCTGCGCGGAAAACTGCCGGCTCAGCTGGAGTGCCGACCCGATCCGGTCCTGCTGGATGTCGGCGCTGCGGCTGCCGAGCAGTCGTGCCGCTTCGCCCGGGTGCGGCGTCAGCAGCGTCGGATGGCTGCGCTGCGCCGCCTGCTCCGCCAGTTCGGGGCGTGCCGCCAGAAGATTGAGCGCGTCGGCATCCAGCAACAGCGGGCAGGGCAGGGCGAGCGCCTGCTGCAGCAGGTTGTTGGCGCGCGCGCTCAGCCCCATTCCCGGTCCGATCGCCAGCACGTCCAAGCGCCCCTGCAACAGCGCCTCCGGCATGCCGAACATCAGCCGCGGCTCGAAATAATCCACCGCGATCCGCTCGTCCAGAATCCCCAGGGT
>JBAPWR010000338.1:0-5523 GCA_049283775.1 Thiobacillus sp. | reverse complement strand
GTTTTCATTTCCATCTCGGCGAAACGCTGCTGACCGAGCATTCCTACAAGTTCCGCTGCGACGAGTTTGCCGCGATCGCCTCGAGCGCTGGCTGGAATCTGAAGGGCGAGTGGCAACAGGATGGATTTGCGCTGCAGCTGTTCGGCGAGGCAATCGAAACAGTCGGCAGCTAGCGTGTGTCCACCGCGAAAGCGACGCCCCAGGCTGCGCTGAAGGGCGCGTAAAAGGCATCATCCTCGGGGATCGCGCCACGCAAGCGGCAAATACACGCGGCGAAGTGCCGGGCCCGGTGCAGCGTCTCGGAAATCGGCCAGCGCAGCAGCTGGCCGAGGATGCAGACCGAGGCGAATGCATCGCCGGCGCCGACGCTGTCGACCAGATCGGCGACCGGTTCGCCCGCTACCGATTCATGGCGGCCCGCGCTGTCCAGCCACCAGGCGCCTTCTTCACCGCGCGTGACCAGCAGCGAGTGCAGGTCGAAACGGGCGATCAGCGCTTCAGCGCGTGCCAAGGATGTGTCGCCAACGACATCCATCCAGGCGGCGATCCTGTCGAGTTCTTCCTCGTTGACCTTGACCGTGTCGGCATGCTGCAGCGACCAGCGCAACACATCCATGTCGATCCAGGGGTCGCGCAGATTGACATCGAGAAAGGCATGCGCGTCGCTGGCCTGCAGCATGGCCTGCAGGGCCTGATGCGAGTCGGCACGCTGCGCCAGGGTGCCGAAGTAGGCCAGCTCGGGACGGACGGCCCGTGCGACCTGTTCTGCGTCGTGCGCGAGGATATGGTCGTAGGCCTGGTCAGGCAGGATTTCGAAGCTGTGGCCAGCGGCGCCCAGACGGATTTCCACCTGGCCGGTGGGATGCGCGACATCGCGCTGCACGCCCTGCATGGCCATGCCGAACCGGTCCATCGCCCGCAATACCTCTGCGCCAGCGGGATCGGTGCCGATGCGGGTCACCAGCACCGGCTGCAGGCCGAATCCGCGCAGGTGCCGGGCAACGTTGAAAGGGGCGCCGCCGAGAACCTCCCGATCGGGAAACCGGTCCATCAGCACCTCGCCGAACAGCAGCACGGCAGGGTTCGTCAAGGGTGTGTTTATGGATGCTTGATCGCTCATGATTGTCGCCATTATAGCCAGCGAAAAAATGCGTCCCGCCGGGGGCGCGCGGTGGTGATGGCTTGCATCGAAGGCCTGAATGGGAGAACCTAAAAAAGGGGAGATGGCTGATTACAAAGCAAGTCTCTTCCCGAATCGTCATCAAGCTGGAGTTCCCCTTTGCAGAACAAAGACCCCTACCCGAAGCCTTCCGGCGGCAACGAGACCGGCCTGCATATTTTGCTGCTGAGCGTGCATGGCCTGATCCGTGGCCATGATCTCGAACTCGGCCGCGATGCCGATACCGGCGGGCAGACCCTGTATGTCGTTGAACTGGCGCGCGCCCTGGCCGAGCGCGACGACGTCGCGCGCGTCGACCTGGTGACAAGGCGGGTAGTGGATCCGCAGGTCGGTGCGGATTACGCCGAACCGCTCGAAATGCTCGACGACAAGGGACGCATCGTGCGCATCGATGCCGGACCCGAGGCCTATCTGCCCAAGGAGGCGCTGTGGGATCACCTGGATTCCTTTGCCGACAATACCCTGGCTTTTTTGCGTGCCGAGGGGCTGACGCCGGATATCGTCCACAGCCACTATGGCGACGCCGGATACGTCGGCAAGCGCCTTGCGGCCCTGCTTGGTGTGCCGCTTATCCATACCGGCCATTCGCTCGGGCGGGTCAAGCGCCGTCGCCTGCTTGCTTCGGGACTCAAGCGTGACCTGATCGAAACGCGCTACCAGATGGCGCGTCGCATCGAGGCAGAGGAGGAGACTCTGGCTGCGGCTGAGCTGGTGATCGCATCGACCGCAAACGAAGTCGAAGAACAGTACGCCCTTTACGACCACTATCAGCCGAAGCGGATGCGGGTGGTCCCGCCGGGCACCGATCTGACGCGTTTCCATCCGCCCGACAGTTTCGAGGCGAGTGCGCCGATCGCGGCGGATCTGCAGCGCTTCCTCAACGACGCGACGAAGCCGATGATCCTGGCCATCTCACGCCCGGACGAGCGCAAGAACATCGCCACCCTGGTGCGGGCCTATGGCGAATCGCGTGAACTGCAGGATCTGGCCAACCTGGTGGTAGTGGCGGGCAACCGCGACGACATCCGCGATCTCGACGAAGGCGCGCAGACGGTGTTGAGCAACCTGCTGCTGGATATCGACCGCTACGACCTGCACGGGCGCGTAGCCTATCCCAAGCATCATCGCCGCGATGAGGTGCCGGTGCTGTATCGGCTGGCGGCAGCCTCGCGCGGCGTGTTCATCAATCCGGCGCTGACCGAGCCGTTCGGTCTGACCCTGATCGAGGCAGCGGCGAGCGGGTTGCCCATCGTCGCCACCGCCGACGGCGGGCCGAAGGATATCGTCGGCAACTGCCACAACGGCTATCTGGTCGACCCGCTCGATATCGGCGAAATCACCGCTGCGCTGCTCAAGGTGCTGCAGGACCGAAAGGAGTGGCAGCGTCTGGCGCAGAACGGCATCGCCGGGGTGCGTCAGCATTATTCCTGGCAGGCGCATGCCGAACGTTATCTGGAGGCGCTGCGTCCGCATCTCGCCAGCGTCGCACCGCCCGAGCTGCCGGAGGTGGCGCGCCGACCCATGCTCTACCATGACCGTGCCATTTTCACCGATCTCGATCAGAATCTGCTCGGCAACCCGGTTTCGCTGGCGGAATTCGTCGGCGTGGTGCGCGCCAACCGCAAGTGCGCGACCTTCGGCATCGCCACTGGCCGCAGCCTCGAGTCGGCGCTGAAGACCATGCGCCGTTACAGCATCCCGATGCCGGACGTGCTGATCACCAGTCTCGGCACGGAAATCCACTATGCTCCCGAGTTCGCCGGGGATGCCGCCTGGGCACGTCACATCGATCACCTGTGGACGCCCCAGGCAGTGCGCAACGTGCTCGACGAGTTGCCGGGACTGGCGCGCCAGCCGAAGGAGAACCAGGGACGCTTCAAGATCAGCTACTTCATCGACCCGGCCGTGGCGCCCTCGCTCGAGGCGATCAACAGCCTGCTGCACCAGGCCGACCAGACCGTCAACGTCTCGATGTCTTTCGGCCAGTTTCTCGACATCGTGCCGGTACGCGCCTCGAAGGGCATGGCGGTGCGCTGGTTCGCCAACCAGTGGGACATCCCGCTCGAGCATGTGCTGGCGGCGGGCGGCTCCGGTGCCGATGAAGACATGATGCGCGGCAACACCCTGGCGGTGGTGGTGGCCAACCGTCATCACGAGGAACTGTCGAAGCTGACCGACGTCGAGCGCATCTACTTCGCCCGCGCCGGCTACGCCAGCGGCATTCTCGAGGCGATCGAATACTACGATTTCTACCGCGCCTGCCGGCTGCCGGAAAAAGATGCCGACTGAAGCGCGCGCGCGCATCCTGCTCGCCACCGATCTCGATCGCACCCTGATCCCGAACGGTGCGGCGCCCGAATCACCGGGGGCACGCCAGCGCTTCGCGCGCGTCGCGTCCCGGCCCGAAGTGATGCTGGCTTATGTCAGCGGCCGCCATCGGGCCCTGGTCGAGGAGGCCATCGCCGAATACCGTTTGCCGCTTCCCGATTTCGTCATCGGCGATGTCGGCACGACGATTTATCAGGTGCAGGACGGCGACTGGCGCGAGTGGCCCGAATGGCACCAGGTCATCGGCGTTGACTGGGCCGGTCGCAGCGCCGGTGATTTGCGGGTAATGCTGGCATCGCTGGCGCAGTTGACCCCGCAGGAGGAGGCCAAGCAGAACCGCTACAAATTGAGCTACTACGCGCTCGCCCTGGACGATCCTCAGCCCTTGCTGAGCGAGGTTCGCGCGCGCCTGGATGCCGAGGGCATCCGCGCCAATCTGGTGTGGAGCATCGACGAGGCAGCCGACTGCGGCCTGCTGGATGTGCTGCCGGCCGGCGCCAGCAAACTGCACGCGCTGGAATTCCTGTGCAGCAAGCTGGATATCGATCACGCACATGCGGTTTTCGCCGGCGACAGCGGCAACGACCTGGAAGTCCTGGCAGGGCCGCTGATGTCGGTGCTGGTGGCCAACGCCAGCGAGGACGTGCGGCAGCAGGCGATCGAACTCGCCGCCGAGCGGGGCAACGCCGGAAGTCTTTATCTGGCGCACGGCCAGGCTGGCGGGATGAACGGCAATTACAGCGCCGGCATTCTCGAGGGGCTGGCCTACTTTCTGCCCGAAGCCCGGAACTGGTGGGATTGAACAGGCACCGACCGGAATCGGTACCTGGGCTGGATCAGTCTGTCAGCCAGTAGAACGACAGCTGCGGCAGGACGATGGCATCGTCCTCGACCGCGATGCGTTCGCCGGTGCAGAGATTCTTCATGTTTTCCTGCAGGAAAAACCCTTGATCTTGCAGGACGCTGACCGGTAGCGACTGTGCCTCGACACTGAAATTGGCGAGCACCAGGACCCGATTGCGATTGTTGAGCGGGTCGGTTCGATAGAACGCCAGCAACCTCGGGTTGTCCAGCGTCAGCAACTGACGGTTGTCGAAATCCGCGAACGCCAGCGTTTCCTTGCGCAGGGCGATGAGCCTCTTCAGCGCGCTGAATATCCTGTTCTCCACCGTACCGCTCTCGTGGCGCTTCTTCGCCTTGTCCCAGTCGAAGTGTGAGCGATGCATCCAGCGGCTGTCATGACGCTTGGCCGGATCTTCGAGATATTCCTGATTGTTGAGCATGCCGATCGCATCGCCGTAGTAGAGCAGCGGAATGCCGCCGAAGGACAGGATCATGCTGTGCAGCAGCACGATGGTCCTGACCGCGGCATCGATCGCTTCCTCGTCCTGGCTTTCGAGGGCGGCCTCGAGCCCGACCAGCGAGGCGAGCGAACCGGAAATGCGCGCATCGCCGGTCCTGGCGTTCTCGCCGAACGGCATGCCGCGGGCAGGCGAACCGGAAAAGCGGCCAGTGAAGTAATCGATCAGGAAGCGGCGGTGCTGCTGTGGGTCATAGCCGGCCAGGCGAATGTCGCTGTCGTCGAAACCCAGTCCGATGTCGTCGTGACAGCGCACGTAGTTGAGCCAGGTCGCCCGCTCCAGCTTGTTGGGCAGGCTCTTGATTCCCTGGCCGAGCAGGGCCGCATTCTTCGTCGCGACGGCGTCCCACAGCAGAGCCATGAAAGTGGCGTTGTAGGCAATCTCGCATTCCTTGGCGTTGATCGCATCCTCGCCGAAGTACTTGGCGATTTCACTCGGCGAGACGATGGCCTCGGCGATGAACAGCACGCCCGGTGCGGTCACCTGGCAGCAATCCTTCATCAGTTGCAACAGCAGGTGCGCCTCGCGCTCGTTCTGGCAGACGCTGCCCATCTTCTTCCACAGGAACGCTACCGCATCGAGGCGCAGGATATCCGCTCCCTTGTTGGCCCAGAACAGAATGATGTCGATCATCTCGATCAGCACTTCCGGGTT
>JBAPWR010000337.1:0-5275 GCA_049283775.1 Thiobacillus sp. | reverse complement strand
CGAAAAGTGACTTGCAATGGGGTTTTCATCTTGTCCTCCTCTCACTTCTTGATTTCAATCTAGACCATAGCTTGGACAGCCTGGCGCCAGCGCCGCAAAAACCCGCCCGATCTGCTTGAACGATTCGAAGTCAGCCTAACGCGTCAGGACGATCGGGCATTCGATCTCGTCGAGCATGCGCTCGAAGCCTGCCCCACCGTGCAGCCGCTCCCGGTCCGCCAGCACCAGGCAGCCCGCCTGTTCGCGCCGCACTGCCTCGAGCAAGCCGGGGCCGTCGACATGAGCCAGCCGCAGACAGCGTGCGGATGCGCCGCGGGCCTTGAGTTCCGCCTCCGCGCTGCGGCAGATATCGCGGTAGGCCGCCTCGCCTTCCGCCCTGACCAGCACGACCAGGCCAGCACCGCTGCGGCGCGCCAGGCTCACCGCCGTGTCGAGGCTGCGAGCCGATACCGCGGCGTCCTCGAACAGTACCAGTACCGGCCCTGGCGCTTGCTGCGCCTGGAGGCGCCGAACCGTGGTCCGCGTCACGGCGCGGACGCTGACGCAGGTACGCCGGCCGAGCACGACGAGGTCGAGCGCTTGCGCCAGCGCGCTCACTTCGGCGGACAGCCTGCCGCGTGTCACATGGAAGGACCAGCGCAGGCGCTGACTCCCGGCCGCCTCGGCCAGCAGCCGCTGCATCGCTTCCGCCTCATGGCGCCAGCTTCGCTCCATCTCGGCTTGCGAGAGCGTAGTGCGCGAACCCGACAGCAGGCTGAATTCACGCGCGAACGGCAAGCCGATCAGGTGCTGCAGGTCGATGTCCTCGACGAACAGGCCGGCCAGTTCGGCATCGAGCTCGGCAGCCAGCGTCGCCGCGGCCGTCAGCGCGGCGGTGCTGCGCGGCGACTGGTCGAGCGCCACCCAGATCCTTGGCCGGTTTTGAGCCTCAGTCATCATTCTGCTCGTGCCTGTCGCCGCCGCCGGCGGCAGATTTCTTCGCATACTTGCGGCGCAATTCGGCCAGATGCTTCAGCCGCTGGGCCACGCGATGGTCGAGGCTGCCTTCGGTCTCGGCCGGGCCGACCGGCATCCCCGTGAGCAATTCCAGCGCCTGATCGATCGTTTCCACCGCATGGACGTGAAACTGCCCGGCCGCAGCGGCGTCGACCACGTCCTGGCGCAGCATCAGGTGCACCACGTTGGCGGCGGGAATGATCACCCCCTGGCGGCCGTCGAGGCCACGCTGACGGCAGATGTCGAAATAGCCCTCGATCTTTTCGTTGACCGCGCCGATCGCCTGCACCCGGCCGAACTGGTCTACCGAGCCGGTCACCGCCAGCGACTGGCGGATCGGCGCGTTGGCCAGCGACGACAGCAGCGCGCACAGTTCCGCCACCGAGGCGCTGTCGCCTTCGACCTGGCCGTAGGTCTGCTCGAACACCAGGCTCGCCGACAGCGACAGCGGCTGCTCGGCCGCATAGCGGGTGGCGAGGAAGGACGACAGGATCAGCACCCCCTTGGAGTGGATCGGGCCGCCGAGCTTGACCTCGCGCTGGATGTCGACCAGCTCGCCCTCGCCGAGGCGGGTGCTGGCGGTGATGCGCGAGGGCTGGGCGAAGGTGAAGTCGCCGAGCTGGAACACGGACAGGCCGTTGACCTGCCCGACCTGCTCGCCGGCGGTGTCGATGTGCAGGATGCCGCGCAGGATGGCTTCGTGCGAGCGCTCGCGCAGGCGGTCGGAGCGCCGGATCTGCGCCGCGATGGCGTGCTCGACGTCTGCCCGCGTCACGGCCTCGCGCTTGTCGCGGGCCGTCTGGTAATCCGCCTCGCGCATCAGGTCGGCGAGGCTCTGCATGTGGGTCGACAGCTTCTGCGCGTCCTCGGCCCTGCGCGCACTGTGCTCGATCACCCGCGCCACCGCATCACGCTCGAACGGCCGCAGCTTTTCGCGGCGCGCCAGGGTGCCGATCAGACGGGCATACAGCAGGTCATTGTCGGCGCTGCGATCGACTTCGTCCTCGAAATCGGCGGCGACCTTGAACAACTCGCCGAACTCCGGATCGTACTGGGCGAGCAGGAAGTACAGCAGGCGGTTGCCGACCAGCACCACCTTGACGTCGAGCGGGATCGGCTCGGGCTCGAGCGACACCGTGCTGACCAGGCTGTACATCTGCCCGAGCGACTCGATGCGGATTTCATGGGTCGACAGCGCACGCTTCAGGCCGTCCCAGGAAAAAGGCTGGCTCAGCAGCTTCAAGGCATCCAGCAGCAGGTAGCCGCCGTTGGCCATATGCAGCGCCCCCGGCTTGATCAGCAGGAAATTGGTGACCAGCGCACCGAGCTGCGAGATGTGCTCGACTCGTCCCATCAGGTTCTGGTAGGTGGGGTGATCCTCGTGGATCACTGGCGCCCCGCCGTCATCCTCCCGCCCGACCAGAAGATTGACCAGGAAGCGGCCGAAGTTGGGCAGCTCGCTGCTGAGCGCGGCGATCGCCGACATGCCTTCCCTGGGATGGCGGAATTCGTCGATGCTCTCGATGACGTTCTGCTGCACCTCGTTGAGGTAATCGCAGACCGCCGGATAGGCGGCGTAATTGCTGCGCAGATCGTCGATCAGGTGGCCGACGGCGAACAGCACCGCCTCCTCGTTGAGCTTGCGCACGCGCTCGATGCGTTCGCGCCGCCATTGATGCACCTGATGGATGACTTTCTCCAACCGCTCCTGCAGGCTGGCGATCGCCTGTTCGATGCGCGTCTTTTCCTCGGCCGACAACTTGTCGTAGTCGTCCGGACTCATGACCTCGTCGTCCTTGGCCGGCGCGAAGGAGAAACCATTGGGCGTGCGCAGCAGGACGATGCCCTGTTTGTTGGCGTCGTCACCGACCTCACCGAAGGCATGCGACTGGCGTTCGCCGTATTCCTCGTCGATCTGGCTCAGGCGGCGGCGATACTCCTCACCCTCGAACACCGCCGGGATGGTGCCCTGCAGTTCCGTCACCAGCTGCTGCATGTCGTCCTGCAGGCGCGCCCCCATCCCGGCGGGAAGCTCGATCGCGCGCGGCTTGTGCGGCTGGCTGAAATTGTGGACGTAGCACCAGTCGGCGGGCTTCGGCTGCTCACCGGCCCGCTGGTCAAGCAACTCGCGGATCAGGGTGCGCTTGCCGCTGCCGGGCTGGCCCATGACGTAGAGGTTGTAGCCGGCATGCTGCATGCCGATGCCGAAATGGGCTGCTTCGATGGCGCGCATCTGGCCGATGCCATCGGACAGGTCCTCGAGCTCCGCGGTCGTGGCGAAGCCGAAGCGGCTGGTGTCGCATCGGCTGTAGAGGCGGTCCGGAGTCAGTGGCGGGTTCTGGGTCATGTGTTGGTGGTCGTCTGGGCGGGGATGATTTCATGGTCGATCCGGGCGGCAAGCTGGCGCAGTGCCGGAGCGATCTCGACGGGGTATTCGAAAGCTTGCAGGCGGTGCAAGGGCTCGGGCAGGCGCGCCAGATTGTCCGCGGCATGCAGGCGCAGCTCGTCGAGCGACGGCGCGGGCCTCAGCCGGCGGCCGCCGCGCATCACCTGAGCCAGCAGCGCCTCGCCGGCCTGGCTGTCGTCTTCCAGGGTGACCACATCGCCGGCCATGCGGCCGTCGGCGTCATGCCGACGATAGACCTGCTTGCGCCCGGGCCAGGTCGCCTTGCCCTCGGAGCGCTTGCGCCGCGGCTTGCCGGCGTATTCCTGCAGCTTGTAGGCGCAGTCGAGATAAGGCATGTCGCTGGAGGTGTCGACACGGGTGCCGATGCCGAAGCCGTCGACCGGCGCACCTCTGGCCAGTAGCTCGCGCAGCGCCGCTTCGTCGAGGTCGCCGCTGACGAAAATGATGCTTTCGCGCAGCCCGCCGGCATCGAGGATGGCCCGCACCCGGCGCGCATGCTCGGCAAGATCGCCGGAATCGATGCGTACTCCTTTGATGCGGATGCCGTCACGGGCCAGCCGCGGCGCCAGCTCGACCACCTTGCGGGCGGCGGCCTCGGTGTCCCAGGTATCGATCAGCAGCACGACGTTGTCGGGCTGCGCATGGGCGAAATGTTCGAACGCCAGGGCTTCGTCGTCATGCGCCTGGATGAAGGAATGCGCCATGGTGCCGAACATCGGGATGCCGAACTGCTGCCCGGCCAGCACGTTCGAGGTCCCGGCGAATCCCGCGATATGGGTCGCGCGCGCGGCCAGCAGGCCGGCCTCGGCGCCGTGGGCGCGGCGCAGGCCGAAGTCCACCAGCAGCTTGTCCGGCGCCATCAACACCGAGCGCGCGGCCTTGGAAGCGATCAGGGTCTGCAGGTGCAGCAGGTTGATCAGCCGCGTTTCCACCAGTTGCGCCTGCGCCATCGGCGCGGTCACGCGGAGGATCGGCTCGTTTGGAAAGAACACCGTGCCTTCGGCCATGGCATGGACCTCGCCGGCGAAGCGCAGGTTTTCCAGCGAAGCCAGGAATGCCGGGCTGAAGCGCCGCGTCGACGCCAGCCATTCCAGTTCATCCTCGTTGAAACGTGCCTGCTCGAGGAATTCCAGCGCCTGCTCGAGCCCTGCCGCGATGAGGAATTCGCGTCCCGGCCGCAGCCTGCGGACGAAGAACTCGAACACCGCAGTCTCCTGCATGCCGTAGTCGTGATAGCCCTGCAGCATGGTGAGCTGGTAGAGGTCGGTGAGGAGGACACTGGCGGCGGGATTCATGGCGACAGGTTTGCCAGTGTGATGGGATGCGCACCCAGTCTGATCATTTCCTCCACGGCGCGCTGGCCATCGCCGGGCTGCACGTCGACCGCGCGGATGGCGTCGCTCAGCAGCATGACTTCGTAGCCGAGCCTGCGCGCATCGCGCACGGTCTCGAGGACACAGTAATCGGTGGCGATGCCGCCGACGAAGATGCGACGGATGCCGGTGGCGCGCAGCAGGCTGTCGAGCTCGGTGCCCTGGAAGCTCGAATAGGCCTCGCGATCCTGCTCGGTCGCCTTGGAAATCAGCCGGGTATAGTGCGGCAGCTTCAGCGACGCCGCGAACTTCGCGCCGTGGCTGCCGGCGACGCAGTGTTCCGGCCACGGCCCGCCCTGCGCCTCGAAGGAACTGTGCCCGGGCGGGTGCCAGTCACGCGTCGCGTAGACCGGCAGATCGTTGCGCTCGAATGCGCCGATGTAGCGGTTGAGCACCGGCACCACCTCGTCGCCGCCGGCCACCGCGAGCGCGCCTCCCGGCAGGAAATCGTTCTGGATGTCGGTCACCAGCAGCACGTCGCCGGGCTTCAGCCTGCAAT
>JBAPWR010000336.1:0-5210 GCA_049283775.1 Thiobacillus sp. | reverse complement strand
AGCCATGCGCGCCAGGGTCTGGTCGAGGAAGCTCTCGGTGTGGTCTTCCTGGGCAGGGGCGGCCATGGTCTGGCTTAGAGCAGCACCCGCTCGATCCCGCCGTTGCCGACGCTGCTGAGGTAATGCGCCATCCAGTTTTCGCCGAGCAGTTTTTTCGCCAGTTCGACCACGATGTAGTCGGGCTCGGTGAAGGTGTCGTCGCTGTAACGGGCCAGGCCCTGCAGGCATGACGGGCAACTGGTGAGAAGCTTTACCGGCTGGCCGCTGCGGCCTTCGCGCAGCGCCGCCGCGCCCTTGCGGATTTCCTCTTCCTTGCGGAAGCGGATCTGGGTGGAAATGTCGGGGCGGGTCACCGCGAGGGTGCCGGATTCGCCGCAGCAGCGATCGGACAATTGCACCACGCTGGTTTCCGGCGAGCCGCCGAGCAGGGTGTTGGCGACTTTCAGCGGCGCATGGGTCTTCATCGGCGTGTGGCAGGGATCGTGGTAGAGGTAGCGCTCGCCGCTTACGTCATCCAGCCTGACGCCCTTTTCCATCAGGTACTCGTGGATGTCGAGCAGGCGGCAGCCGGGGAAGATCTTCTCGAATTCGTATTTCAGCAGCTGGTCCATGCAGGTGCCGCAGGACACGATCACGGTACGGATGTCGAGGTAGTTGAGGGTGTTGGCGACGCGATGGAACAGCACGCGGTTGGCCGCGGTGATCGCCTCGCCCTTGTCGGCCTGGCCGCCCGCGGTCTGCGGATAGCCGCAGCACAGGTAGCCCGGCGGCAGCACGGTCTGCACGCCGAGTTCGAACAGCATCGCCTGGGTGGCGAGCCCGACCTGCGAGAACAGGCGCTCCGAGCCGCAGCCGGGGAAGTAGAACACTGCGTCGCTGTCGTCGGAGAGCTTCGCCGGGTTGCGCAGGATCGGCACCATCGACGGATCCTCCAGCCCGAGCAGCGCGCGCGAGGTCTTCTTCGGCAGATTGCCCGGCATCGGCTTGTTGACCATATGGATGACCTGGGCGACCAGCCTGGGCTTGCCCTGGGTCGACGGCGGGTTGCGGGTCTGCGCCTGGATCAGGCCCATCTGCCGGAACAGGTTGTGGCCGAGGCGCTGCCCGGCGTAGCCCCACTCGATCAGGGTCTTGCGCATCGCCTTGATGGTGGCGGGATCGGTGGCGTTGAGGAAGGCCATCGAGGCCCAGGTGCCGGGATTGAATTTCTTCTTGCCCTGTTTGCGCAGCAGGTTGCGCATGGCGATCGAGACGTCGCCGAAGTCGATGTCGACCGGGCAGGGGTTCTTGCACTTGTGGCACACCGTGCAGTGGTCGGCGACGTCGCCGAATTCGTCGAAATGGCGGATCGACACGCCGCGCCGCGTCTGTTCCTCGTAGAGGAAGGCCTCGATCAGCAGCGAGGTGGCGAGGATCTTGTTGCGCGGCGAATAGAGCAGGTTGGCGCGCGGGATGTGGGTGTTGCATACCGGCTTGCACTTGCCGCAGCGCAGGCAGTCCTTGATCGATTCGGCGATGGCCTCGGTCTCGCTCGACTCGAGGATGATGGACTCGGCTTCGAGCAGGCTGAACGACGGCGTGTAGGCGTTGCGCAGGTCGGCGCCGGCCATCAGCTTGCCGCGGTTGAAGTGGCCCTCGGGGTCGACTTTCTGCTTGTAGGCGGCAAAGCTGGCGAGGACGGACTCGTCGAGGAATTCCAGCTTGGTCAGGCCGATGCCGTGTTCGCCGGAAATGACGCCGCCGAGATCGGTTGCCAGCGCCATGATGCGCGCCACCGCCGCGTTGGCGGTCTGCAGCATGGCGTAGTCGTCGGAGTTGACCGGAATGTTGGTGTGAACGTTGCCGTCGCCGGCATGCATGTGCAGGGCGATGAAGACGCGGCCCTTCAGCACCTGGGCGTGGATGCGGTCGCAGGCCGCGAGCACCGGTTCGTATTCGCGGCCGATGAACAGCTGGTGCAGCTCGCGCCGCACTTCGCGCTTCCACGACACGCGCAGCTGCTTGTCGCGCAGGGCGGTGAATATCGTCCCGCCTTCATGCGGTGCATCGAGGTTTTCCAGGTAGCCGCTCCAGCGCGCGCGCACCTCGTCGAGCAGACCGAGTGCGCGCAGGCGCCGCTCCTCGACCTGTTCCGGATCGGCGACGGTCTCGTCGTCCTGGTGCAGCGGCAGCGGCGCGCTGAACAGGGCGTCGAGCGCCTGCAGCAGCGCCAGCTTGTTCTTGATCGACAGTTCGATGTTGATGCGCTCGATGCCGTCGGTGTAATCGGCCAGGCGGTCGAGCGGGATGACCACGTCCTCGTTGATCTTGAACGCGTTGGTGTGGGCGGCGATGGCGGCGGTGCGGGCGCGGTCGAGCCAGAAGCGCTTGCGCGTTTCCGCCGACACCGCGACGAAGCCTTCGCCGCCGCGGGCGTTGGCCAGCCGCACGATGTGCGAGGCCGCTTCGCCGACGGCGTTTTCGCTGTCGGAGACGACGTCGATCAGCAGCACCATGTTCGGACGTCCGGAACGCGGCGCCTTGGTGGCGTAGCCGACCGCCTTGACGTAGCGGGCGTCGAGATGCTCCAGGCCGGCCAGCAGCACCTCGGGATTGCCGTCGCAGTAATCCTTGACCTCGACGATCGCCGGTACCGCTTCGGCGACCTGGCCGAAGAACTCCAGGCAGACCGTTCGGGTATGCGCCGGCAGGCGGTGGAGGATGAAGCGTGCCGAGGTGATGAGGCCGTCGCAGCCTTCCTTCTGGATGCCCGGCAGGCCGGCGAGGAACTTGTCGGTGACATCCTTGCCGAGGCCGGTCTTGCGGAAGCGGCTGCCGGGGATGGTGAGGATCTCCGGCGATCCCTTGGGCGTCCTGCCGTCAGGGGCGAAGCGGCGGATCTCGAAGGTGGCGAAGGGGGCGTCGTGGATCTTGCCGAGATTGTGGTTGAGGCGGGCGACCTCGATCCAGTCGGCGTCAGGCGTGACCATGCGCCACGATGCCAGGTTGTCGAGCGCGGTGCCCCACAGCACCGCCTTCTTGCCGCCGGCGTTCATCGCCACGTTGCCGCCGATGGTCGAGGCGTCGGCCGAGGTCGGGTCGACCGCGAACACCCGTCCGGCGGCCTCGGCCGCTTCCATCACGCGCTTGGTCACCACCCCGGCACCGCAGTGGATCGTCGGCACCTCGAAGTCGAGTCCCGGCAGGTGCTGCATTTCCACTGCACTCAGGGTTTCGAGCTTTTCGGTGTTGATCACCGCGGCCTTGGCGGTCAGAGGGATCGCACCGCCGGTATAGCCGGTGCCGCCGCCGCGCGGGATGACGGTGAGTCCGAGCTTGATCAGGCCGGCGATCAGCGCGGCCATTTCCGCTTCGTTGTCGGGGGTCAGCACCACGAAGGGGTATTCCACCCGCCAGTCAGTGGCATCGGTGACGTGGGAGACCCGCGCCAGTCCGTCGAAGGCGATATTGTCGCGGCGGGTGATGTGGCCGAGGCGGCGCAGGATCGCCTCGCGCAGGCCGGCCGTCTCGCTGAACCAGGCCTCGAAGTCGCGCACCGCGTCGGACGCCGCCGCCAGCAGCTGGCCCACCAGTTCGTTGCCCTGGCGACGTTTTTCGATTTCGCCCAGGCGGTGTCGCAGGGCGTCGATCAGCATCTGCCGCCGCTTGCGGTTGGCGAGCAGATCGTCCTCGAGATAGGGATTGCGGCGCACCACCCAGATGTCTCCCAGCACCTCGAACAGCATCCGCGCCGAGCGCCCCGTCTTGCGCTCGGCACGCAAGGTGTTCAAGACGTCCCAGGCCGGCTCGCCGAGCAGGCGGATGACGATTTCGCGGTCTGAAAACGAGGTGTAGTTGTAGGGAATTTCCCGGAGGCGGGCGGTCATGTCGGATGGCGCTGCAAAAAGCGTATTTTACGGGATATGCCCCGCTTCCGGCAGGCCGATCCGGTGTCCGCGACGGCGCAAAACCCTGTCTGGTACATTGTTTTGATCGGCTTCAGATTCCCCGTGCCGGGCCGTTAGTCGAATGACGGCAGATTGTCTTGCCGTCTATCCTTTTTGGGAGATCGGTTTGCAGTGTGGCCTCAGCACCAAGCTCATCGGTTATGTCACGGCGGGTGTCCTGATCACCTCGGCCGCGATCGGCGTGGTGCGCGTGCAGAACGAGCGCGGGCCGCTCGGTGAGCTGATCGACAAGTCGGGGCAGAGCGTGGCCAATGCCACTGCGTCCGGCGCGGCCTCGCTGGTCGCCGGCTACGACTACGGCAACCTGGAAATTCTGGCGGCGAACGTGTCGCAGCAGGCCAACGTCAACCGGGTCGTCATCAGCAACCACGAAGGGCGGACGATGAGCGAAGCGGTTGCCAGGGTCGACCCGGCCTACCGGCGGTTCGAGTCGCCCGTCGTTTTCGACGGCCAGACGATCGGCGCGGTGAGCGTGGACATCTCTACCCATGCCATGGAACGCGCCCTCAGCGCACTGTACTGGCGGGTATTTTTTGAACAGATCATCTTCGGCGCGATTCTCGGCCTGATCGTCTATCTGTTTACCGCCAGCGGCATCGTTTCGCCGATCCGCAAGCTGACGATGGCGATGGAGGAAGCAGTCAAGAATGGCGATTCCTTCATCGCCCGCAATCTGGAAGTCAGAAGCGGCGACGAGATCGGACGCCTGGTGTCGGTTTTCAACACGCTCAACCAGTCGCTCGCCAGCTATCACGACAAATTGCACAACAAGATCGATCTGGCCAATCAGGAACTCAGGGAGAAGAACATCGAACTGGGCGGCCGGACCCGCGAACTCGAGCATGCACTGGAAATGCTCAACGTCATGGCGACGACCGACTGGCTCACCGAACTGCCCAACCGCCGCAAGTTCGACGAGACCATGTCGCGCATCTTTCATCAATCCGAGCGCTTCGACGAAGAACTCAGCCTGGTGCTGTTCGATATCGACCACTTCAAGCTGATCAACGACAAGCATGGGCACGGGGCCGGCGACCAGGTGCTGCGCGACATCGGCATCATCCTGCAGAAAAGTGCACGCAAATCCGACATTCCTGCCCGCCTGGGTGGAGACGAATTCGGCATCATCCTCTACCGCACCGGTGCCACAGAGGCAGAAGGCTTCGTCAGGAAACTGGTAAGCAAGGTCAGGGAACATGAGTTCAGCCACGACGGCGTTCGCCTGAATGTCAGCCTGAGCCTCGGCATCGCGCAGTACAGCCG
>JBAPWR010000335.1:0-2329 GCA_049283775.1 Thiobacillus sp. | reverse complement strand
GACCATCATGCGCGCCAAGGTCGGCGATATCCAGGACGACCTGCTGGTCAACCTGTACGCAAAAATCGGTGGCGACACCAAAGAAGCCTTGTACTGATTGGGGGAAAAACAATGAATCTGGAAAAATTGATGGACTTGCCCGGCGCGCTGGCTGCGTTCACCTATTCGGACAAGGGCGACCTGCAGTCGCACTCGATCCGCGAGGGAACCGAGATCACCCCGCAGGTGCTGGACTTGCTGTCGCGCTCCTGCGTCGCCAATCTGGCGATCGCCGGCATGGAAGCGCGTGGCTGGGAAGCGTTGACCGGGCAGGCCGGCTTCCAGCCGCTACAGGGCTTCTCGGTGGTCGGCCTCGAGTGGTCGGTGGTGGTCAACGGCAATACCGGTGTCATCGCGCGCAACCGTGACGTCGATTACGAGGCGACGTTCA
The DNA here is from genome assembly GCA_049283775.1 of Thiobacillus sp. GTDB lineage: Bacteria > Pseudomonadota > Gammaproteobacteria > Burkholderiales > Thiobacillaceae > Thiobacillus. The sequence goes on along the minus strand of JBAPWR010000335.1, from coordinate 1,899 downwards.
GTGCCTTGCAGACAGCCTGAGGTGAGCCCATGCCACTGAAAAAGATCCTGGTTCTGGATGGCGTGGTGGCGGTGTGCCGCTTCCGCGATGATGGGGTGATCATGGATGCGGCCGGCCTGATGCCGCAGGACCTGATCGAGCGGCTGGCCCATTTCGCCCAGTGGTATCGGCGCATGGTGTCGGGGAATGTCGACCTGTTGTCGCTGTTTTCCCAGATGAGCGGCTGGTCGCCTTCGCAGGGCTGGGTCGTGCGCGGCGCCGCGATGACGGTATGCGGCGTGGGCAACATGGTGTGCATGATCGAGAACGAGGGCAGCTCGCTCAATGAAATCATGCGGGCGCTGAACGAAACCGCACACGAGTAAGCCATAGCGGGGGGATCTCTGCCTGAAACGCGCACAAGGCGGGGTTTTCCCCGCCTTTTTCTTGACCGCAGCCCGGCAAAACGATTACCCTCACGCGTTCACCAACGAACTGATTTTTAGCGATTTTATGGAAGCCACGGGCGCCGAGATCGTCGTACGTTGTCTGGCTGAAGAGGGGGTCGAGTTCGTGTTCGGCTATCCCGGCGGAGCCGTACTCAACATTTACGACGAAATCTTCAAACAGAACAAATTCAAGCATGTGCTGGTGCGCCACGAGCAGGCCGCGGTCCACGCCGCCGATGCCTATGCACGCGCCACCGGCCGCGTCGGCGTCGCCCTGGTGACTTCCGGACCCGGTGTCACCAACGCGGTGACCGGCATCGCTACCGCCTACATGGACTCGATTCCCATCGTCGTGGTGACCGGCCAGGTGCCGACGCCGGCGATCGGCATGGATGCCTTCCAGGAGGTCGATACCGTCGGCATCACCCGTCCCTGCGTCAAGCACAACTTCCTGGTCAAGGATGTCAAGGATCTGGCCGACACCATGAAGAAGGCTTTCCATATCGCTGCGACCGGCCGCCCGGGCCCGGTGGTGGTGGACGTGCCGAAGGACGTGACCGCACACAAGACTGCTTTCAGCTACCCCGAAACGGTCGAAATGCGCTCCTACAATCCGGTAGTGAAGGGACATTCCGGCCAGGTCAAGCGTGCAGTGCAGATGCTGCTCGAAGCCAAGCGGCCGATGATCTACACCGGCGGCGGTGTGATCCTCGGCGACGCATCGGAGCAGTTGGTCGAACTGACCCGCATGCTCGGCTTTCCCTGCACCAACACCCTGATGGGACTGGGCGGCTATCCGGCGACGGACCGGCAGTTTCTCGGCATGCTCGGCATGCACGGGACCTATGAAGCCAACATGGCGATGCAGCACTGCGACGTGCTGCTGGCGGTCGGCGCACGCTTCGACGACCGTGTGATCGGCAACCCCGCGCACTTTGCCCGGGAACAGCGCCGCATCATCCATATCGACGTCGATCCCTCGTCCATCTCCAAGCGCGTGCGGGTCGACGTGCCCATCGTCGGCGACGTCAAGCAGGTGCTGGGCGACATCATCGAACTGGTCAGGCAGAGCAAGGAAAAGCCCGATGCCGCCGCGGTCAATGCTTGGTGGACGCAGATCGAACTGTGGCGTTCGCGCGATTGCCTCAAATACAACCACAACGGCGCCATCATCAAGCCGCAATATGTGGTCGAGAAATTGTGGGAAGTGACCAAGGGCGATGCCTTTATCACTTCCGACGTCGGTCAGCACCAGATGTGGGCGGCGCAGTACTACAAGTTCGACAAGCCGCGGCGCTGGATCAACTCCGGGGGCTTGGGCACCATGGGTGTCGGCCTGCCCTACGCGATGGGCGTGCAGCTCGCATTCCCGGATGCGCAGGTGGCGTGCATCACCGGCGAGTCGAGCATCCAGATGAACATCCAGGAACTCTCGACCTGCAAGCAGTACCGCATCCCGGTCAAGGTCATC
>JBAPWR010000334.1:0-1921 GCA_049283775.1 Thiobacillus sp. | reverse complement strand
CCTTGATCATGTTGGCGACCACCGGGGCGGCGCCGCCCAGCTGGGCGTGGCCGAAGGCGTCACGGGTGCCCTGCTCGGCGAGGAACTTGCCGTCCGGGTAATGGCAGCCTTCGGACACCACCACGGTACAGTAGCCGTGCTCCTTCACCAGCTTGTCGACGCGGGCGAGGAATTTCTTCTGGTCGAACTCGATTTCCGGGAACAGGATCACCACCGGGATGCCATGGTCCTCGACCAGGCCGCCGGCGGCTGCGATCCAGCCGGCGTGGCGACCCATGACCTCGATGACGAACACCTTGGTCGAAGTCTTGGCCATCGAACGCACGTCGTAGCTGGCTTCCAGCGTGGACACCGCGATGTACTTGGCGACCGAGCCGAAGCCGGGGCAGCAGTCGGTGATCGGCAGGTCGTTGTCGACGGTCTTCGGCACGTGGATGGCCTGGATCGGGTAGCCCATCGCTTCGGACAACTGGCTGACCTTGAAGCAGGTGTCGGCCGAATCGCCGCCGCCGTTGTAGAAGAAGTAGCCGATGTTGTGCGCCTTGAAGACTTCGATCAGGCGCTCGTACTCGCGCTTGTTGGCTTCCAGCGACTTGAGCTTGAAACGGCAGGAGCCGAACGCGCCGGACGGCGTGGTGCGCAGCGCGGCGATGGCAGCGGCACTTTCCTTGGTGGTGTCGATCAGGTCTTCGGTCAGCGCACCGATGATGCCGTTGCGTCCGGCGTAGACCTTGCCGATCTTGTCCTTGTGCTTGCGCGCGGTCTCGATCACGCCGCAGGCAGAGGCGTTGATGACAGCGGTCACACCGCCGGACTGGGCATAAAAGGCGTTCATCTTCTTCGCCATAAACTATCTCCTCGTTTCGATTTGCAGATGTAGGTAAAACAAAAGCCAGCCGCAAGGCTGGCCTGAATGGGGTTAAGTGTTGCCGTCGGCAGGGGCTTGCGCCAGCCGCTTGGCTTCCTCGTCCGCCTGCATTTTCAGCAGTGTCGTGACGCAGTCGCCGATGTCGTCGTACTCCTCGCGCCCGGTGCTGAAACGGTCGCGGATGCGATAGAAGAACATGTTGCGATAGCGCGAGTCGCCGGTCTTGGACAACACGAAATGACAGCCGTGCTCGTTCCAGTACAGGCCCGGGCACAGCGTCAGTTCGCGGTCGTCGATATGCAGGCGAATCTCGGTTTCGACGTCCTGGATCTCTACCTCCCTGCCGTAGCGCTCCTTGACCGCGCTGGCGACGATCCAGCGTTCGGTATCGGACAACGGAGGAATCTTGTGCGGCATCTCAGGCAGGTTCCCGTGCGATCAGCCCAGCGCGGCAAAGATCGAGTCGCGGATTTCGTCGACCTTGCCGACACCCGCGATCTTCACGTACTTCGGTGCCCCGGCCTCGCCGCGCGCGGCCCAGTCGCCGTAGTACTTGACCAGCGGCTCGGTCTGCGCGTGGTAGACATCAAGGCGCTTCTTGACGGTTTCTTCCTTGTCGTCGTCGCGCTGGATCAGGTCCTCGCCGGTGACGTCGTCCTTGCCGGCGACCCTCGGCGGATTGAACACGACGTGATAGGTGCGGCCGGAAGCCACATGGACGCGGCGCCCCGACATGCGCTTGATGATTTCCTCGTCGGCGACATCGATCTCGACCACGTAGTCGATCGGCACGCCGGCAGCCTTCATCGCCTCGGCCTGGGGAATGGTGCGCGGAAAGCCGTCGAACAGGTAACCGTTCTTGCAGTCATCCTGGGTCAGGCGTTCCTTGACCATGCCGATGATGATGTCGTCCGACACCAGGCCGCCCGCATCCATGATCGCCTTGGCCTTGACGCCCAGTTCGGTGCCCGCCTTGACGTGGGCACGCAGCATGTCGCCGGTCGAGATCTGCGGGATGTTGTATTTTTCCTTGATGTAATTGGCCTGGGTACC
>JBAPWR010000333.1:0-3954 GCA_049283775.1 Thiobacillus sp. | reverse complement strand
CCTCGACCTCGAGGACGACCTCGATTTCGAGGATCGCCCGACTTTTCCCTATGCTCTGCTGAACCTGCGCCTTGGCCAGCGCTGGCGAATTGAAGGCGAGTACTTCAGCATCGACCGCGACAAGACGACCGTGATCGACCGGGAACTCGTAATCGGGGACGAAACCTTCGAGGTCGACGCAACGGTCAACTCATTCTTCGACACCGACGTCTATCGCCTGGGCGTGGGCTATTCGTTCCTGAAACGCCCCAACGCCGAAGTCGGTGCGGCGCTTGGCGCACACGTGACGACTTTCGATTTCGGCATCAGAGCCACCGGTGAAGAGTTTGAGAGCACCGAAGCGGCCGCCGATACGCTAGCGCCTCTGCCCACTATCGGCCTATACGGGTTCTACGCCTTCTCCCCGCGCTGGCTGATGCAGGGCCGTGTAGATTATTTTGCGCTCGAGTACCAGGAGTATTCCGGACGCTTGCTCAACTTCAACGCCGGCCTCGAATTCCAGTTGGCGAAACACGTCGCTCTGGGCGCGGGCTACCGCTACGTTGACCTCGAATTCACCGCCGAGAAGACGCTCGGCGTCGGTGACGTCAGCGACGATTTCAGTGGCGAATTCCAGTACCAATACAGCGGCCCGACCGTCTACCTGTCGTTCAGCTACTAATCAGCGTGAGGCCGAAAAAATGCCGCCGTTCCTGGCGGCATTTCAGCGTGCTGACAAAGTCCAAAAATGGGCGATTCCCTCTCCCCTTGTGGGAGAGGGCTAGGGAGAGGGGTTGTTTAAAATCATGCAGTTACGATAAAACTCCGCAACTGCTCACCCTCTCCCGAACCCTCCCCCTCAATGGGGGAGGGGGTTTGTCAACAGCCTGAAATGCCGCCATTCCTGGCGGCATTTTTTTGTCCGGCATGCCCCGCCAACCTTGCGGCCGGCAGGACACCAGCAAGCGTCACTTGCCTGGGGTGAACTTCTCGTACTTCGAACCTTCGAGGGTGAGGTTGGCCATCAGGCCTTTCTGACCGAAGACGAAGCCGACCACCGGGTCCTTCATGGTCTTGGTGTCGAGGGCCGCGCCTGCACCGACATCCACCATGGCGACCGAGCCGTCGACGCCCGCCTTCCACCCGCTGCTCTTGCGGAATTTCTGCAGCGCTTCGTCGGTCATGAAGGCAACGATCACGGTCTTGGCCTGGGCGCCTGCCTGCAGGCCCCAGGAAGCCGCAGCGGTCTTGTAGTAATCGGCGGTTTGCCCACCGACCAGCAGCGCGCCTTCTCCGCCCTCGACACCGACGATGAAGCCACCCTTGTAGACCTTCGGGAACACCAGCATTCCTTTTGCGCTGTTCAGAAACTCCGGGCCGCCTTTCACTTCAGTGCTGAAACGCTTCAGTGCGTCCTTTACGGCAGCGTCGATTTCCGCCGCGGTTCCGGCATGCGCCGTCTGAGCGAACGCCAGCGTGATTGCCATCGCCATGAACGCCAGTAGTTTGTACATCGAATTCATCATGCGAGACATGTGCTACTCCTTTTCAGCTTGGTTTATCAGGGCAGGCTACCTTGGCATGTGCTTCAATGACCCTCACCCACTCGGATTTTGCTAACGACTTCTTGCTATCTTGAGTCGGCGTCGTTACCCCATTGCTCAAATACTCATCCGCCAGTACTCATCCTAGATCACGCCAGTCAGCCGTGCTCAGGCTGTCTGCCGCGATTGGAGATCAGTTGCCAGCCGGTTCGACCTTGACCGCCACCGCCTCGAAATAGGTCAGGGACACCACGTCGCCCGGCCTCAGCGTCCTGAGCATGGCTCTGAATTCGGGCTTCTCGACCCTGATGATGCGCTTCTTGCCCTTGGGGCCGGTGAAGTGGACGACGTTGCGAACCGTGTCGACGAACTCGATCACCACCCGGGCGCTGACCGCCTCGCCCATTCCTCCTGCGGGACGCTCGCCGGGCGCCGCCCTGACCATGGCTTCGGTCAGGCCGACCTCTCTCGCGTCGCTGCCGGGCGGCAGCAGCTCGGCGACCAGGCCCTCGAAGTATTCGACCCTGACCTTGTCACCCACCTTGACCTGGTCCAGGTTGCGGACTTCGTCTCCGGCCTGGACGATGAGCGCATTGCCTTGCGGACCGACCAGGCCGACGATCCGGCTCTCAAGATCGATGGCTTCCACCGTGGCAGTCACCGTGCTGATGTTGACCGTGGCCGCGGTATCCCTTTGGGCGCTCACCGCATTGCGGGTTTCGGTCTTCACCGCGGACGTAGATGAACTGGTGGCGTCGGCGGCAGGGTCGGAGGCGCAGGCAGATAGCAGCAGCGCGAGGCTCAGGGCAGACATTGCGGTAACAGCGTGCTTCATGGTGGTTCCTTTCGGTGGTGGGAAAAGGGGGGTGTCAGTGTCAGTTGCCGGTTCAGTGGCCCGGCTTTCGATGGGCCAGAAACGGGTTTTCGTTCGAATTCATAATAGGTGCTCGATCGGCAACAGCGAAAGTATGCGGATCTTGAACCGCTCCCATGCCGTGGTCCCGGGTTCCAGGGCATGGCGAATCGTTTTTCCGTCCGTTTCCTCCAGCCAGTGGATCTCAGGGTCGGCCTCCGCGGCGGAAGAAACCAGCTCGAGGCGATACCAGTTTCCGGGCAGCTGCGCGTCGAGCTTCTCCACCCGGGTGGCCATCAGGTCGGGATGCTCCAATAGCACGCCGATCTCGGTGTTGGTCAGCACCGACCGGGGGTCGAGATTCATCGAGCCGACGAACAGCGTATGCCGGTCGAATACCAGGGCCTTGGCATGCAGGGACGCATGGGAGGAGCCCGACAGGCCCTGGCCGGACTTCCTGCCGGTGGACGCGGAGCCGTCGGCATCGTTGACGCGCACCGCTGTCGGCTTCATTTCGTACAGTTCGGCACCGGCCTCGAGCAGGGCGCGGCGGTACTTCTGATAGCCGGCGTGGACTGCCGGCACATCGGTCGCGGCGAGTGAATTGGTCAGGATTCTGACGCGTACGCCGCGCTTCACCAGGGCACTGAGATAGGCCACGCCCTTGTCACCGGGGACGAAGTAGGGCGACACCATCAACAGCTCGGAGTCTAGCGAGTCGAACTCGGGGCGCAGGCGCGGCAACAGGAGTACTTCCTGGTCGGGGTTGGCTTGCTCGACCTTGGCAGGGTCGTCCGCCAGCACCCGGACCTTGCCGTAGCTGAAGTCCAGGCTACCCTCGGTGACGCCCTTGGCGAGTCCCGATGCCTTCAGTGCGCCGGCATAGTCCTGCCCGCGCTGGGATGCGACGAATTCGCGCAGCGCGGTACGCTGCTGCCGCATGGCTTCTTCGCTCGGCCGGGCGTCCGACAGGGCGGTGATCGGGTAGACCGATGGGCTGTTCCAGTAAAGGTCGAATTGACTGGAGACTGCCTGCACCGCCGGGCCGAACGCGAGCAGGTCGAGGTCGGCGAATCCGGCGTCCGGGCGGGCCTCGAAATATTCGTCGCCGATGTTGCGGCCGCCGACGATGCTGGCCTGGTTGTCGGCAGTGATGGACTTGTTGTGCATCCGCCGGTTGATACGGCCGAAATCCGTGGCCATGCCGAGCATCCTGAATCGACGGTTGGCGACAGGGTTGAACAACCTGACCTCGATTTGCGGATGGCTGTCGAGAGCCAGCAACTTGGCATCATCCGCGGCGGTGCCGATGTCGTCGAGCAGCAAGCGCACCCGCACCCCGCGGTCGGCCGCATTGAGCAGGCTGTCCGCCAGCACCTTGCCGGTGGTGTCGCCGTGCCAGATGTAGTACTGCACGTCGAGGCTCTTCTCGGCCAACTCGGCCAGGGCGAGGCGTGCCAGGAAGGCGTCGGTACCCCGTTCGAACAGCAGCACGGCCGAAACATCGGAGCGTCCGGCAAGCAGGCGGCGGGAGGCCTGGCCGAGCCGCGTGTCGGCGGTATCGGTCAGCGCGGTCGA
>JBAPWR010000332.1:0-2930 GCA_049283775.1 Thiobacillus sp. | reverse complement strand
GTCAAGGTGGTGCTCTAACCAGCTGAGCTACGCGCCTAATGCGGGGCGCATGATAACCGAAATTTCATTCCGGTGTCGACAAAACTTTGTTTTCCGGCATGTCATTTTTCGCATCGAAGCAGCAAGGTTCGCTCGCCGGTCGACCAATTTGCCCGCCCTATTTGCATCTGCTAGATTTGGCGTTCGCGCTCGATTCATTTCAATCAAAACTCACTGCCTGGGGAAATCATGTCAAAAAACTGGATTCTGGTCGCCAACGCTTCGCAAGCCCGTTTGTACGCCAATCACGGAGTCAAGAAAGGCCTCAGCCTGGTCAAGGAATTCAAGCATCCTGAAAGTCGCGAAAAAGCCAGCGAACTGGCCAGCGACCAGAAGAGCAGTTTCGGACAGGGCAACGGCAAGGGCTCCTTCGTCGAGATCGACCCCAAGGAAAACGAAATGGAACATTTCGCCCTCGAACTCGCCAAGGAACTCGAGGATGGTCGCACGCACAATCATTACACCCGTCTGGTGCTGGTTTCCTCGCCGCATTTCCTCGGCCTGCTGAAGGCGCGCCTGACGCCCCATGTACGCGACCTGGTCAGCGACACGGTGGAAAAGGATTACGTCCGCGCCAGCGAAAAGGAACTGGCGAGCCACCTCGAGTCGGTCATCTACCTCTAGGCCGACGCAGGCTGATCGGCGACGGGAGTGGCCAGCGGCCATTCGCCGACGACCCGATACTGCACCCCGGATTCGGTCGACTGCGACTCCACCAGGACGAAACGGTCGACCGGCCAGTCCACTGGCCGGCAAGCCGGGGCCTCGGCGCAGCGCGCCTTCCTCAGCAGGGTGATGTGGGGAACGAAGGCGCGCTTGTCGAAGCTGAAAAAACTCGCCTCGAGCCGGATTTGCAGACCCGACACCAGTGCCGCCAACGCTGATGGCGTCTCGCTCGCGCCCAGCCAGCCCACCCGGTTATGTCTCCAGCATCCGGCCTGATCGAAATTCAGGGCAAATGCTTCAGCGCTGACCTGAGCGGACAGTCCACGCAACTCGTCCAGTCTCGATGCATCGACCGCCCCGAGAAAAACCAGGGTGAGATGCAGCGTCTCCGGCCGCGTACGCCGTCCCTCCCAGTGCCTGTGCAGCCACTTGCCCGTGCGGTCGAGGGCAGCCCGGGTATCTGGATCAGGCCACAACGCGAAAAACAGACGCAGCGTTTCTTCAGCGTCAGCGGCCATTCAGCGGGTCGAATCCTTGGTCAGCAGGCACACCGCCTCGGCGGCGATGCCCTCGCCCCTGCCGGTAAAGCCGAGCTTCTCGGTGGTGGTGGCCTTGACGTTGACGCATCCCGGCTCGATGCCGAGATCGGCGGCGATGTTGGCCACCATCGCGGCTATATGCGGCGCCATTTTCGGCGCCTGGGCGATGATGGTCGCATCGACGTTCAGCGCCCTCCAGCCAAGAGCCCTGATCCTTTTCGCCACGTCACGCAGCAGTTCGCGGCTGTCGATGCCCTTGAAGCGCGGGTCGTTGTCGGGGAAGTGGCGACCGATGTCGCCGAGCCCGGCCGCCCCCAGCAAGGCGTCGCAGATGGCGTGCAGCAGGACGTCGGCGTCGGAGTGGCCGGCAAGTCCGAACTGATGCGGAATCTCGACGCCGCCGATGATCAGCTTGCGTTCCGCGGCGAAGGCATGGACGTCGAAACCGTGGCCAATGCGCATATCAGTCATCGAGATTCTCCAGGATCAGTTGCGCCAGTTGCAGGTCACGCGGGTAGGTGACTTTGAGGTTGCGGCTGTCGGCCTCGACCAACAGCGGACGCAGGCCCGCCTTCTCGATCGCGGAAGCGTCGTCGGTGACGTCGCTGCCCGCCGCACGAAGTGCTTCGCGCAGCAGCCCATGGCGGAACATCTGCGGCGTCTGCGCCTGCCACAGACCGGCACGCGGCTCGGTGGCCGACACTCTGCCTTGTTGATCAGCACGCTTGAGGGTATCCGCCACCGGTACGGCCAGCAATCCTCCCACCGCGTCGGCGCCGGCCTCGTCGATCAGACGGGCCAGTGCCGACTGCGGCAGGCAGGGGCGTGCCGCATCATGGACCAGTACCCAGTCGTCCTCCGCACACCATTCACTCATCGCATCCAGGCCGTTCAGCACCGATTCGGCCCGGCTCGCCCCACCGCAACGCAACACCACGAGTCTGTCCTGCCATGGCGACCAGTCATGTCCCTGCCAAAGCCCATCATCCGGTGACAACACCACGACGATGCTGTCGATGCGCGGGTCACGCGACAGGGCGATCAGCGTATGGGCGATCAGCGGACGTCCGAGCAGCGGCAGATACTGTTTCGGCGAGCTCGATTCCATTCGGCTCCCCGTACCGGCGGCCGGGATCAGGGCAAAATAACGGGACATGGCGTGCTCGGGCAAAACACCATTATCCGCGGCGACGCATTTCTGCTGCAAGGCATCTTGAAATCCGAAATATTCCCCCATATTTAATGGGTGAATTGATCGAGGAAAACAGATGTCCACTACCCGACCTGCCGCTGTTGCGGGAATGTTCTACCCTGAAGACCCGACCGAACTCAAGCGTACTCTGGCCGATTTGCTTGGGCATGCGCGCGCGTTCGAGCTCAACCAGACACCCAAGGCGCTGATCGTCCCGCATGCCGGCTATATCTACTCGGGACCGATCGCCGCCAATGCCTACGCCCAGATTGCCGGTTTGCGCGGGCGCATTCGCAAAGTCGTGCTCCTCGGGCCGACCCACCGCGTCGCCGTGCGCGGATTGGCCCTGCCTGATGTCGATCGCTTTGCCACTCCGCTGGGGGCAGTCAGCCTGGACCAGGACGCAATGCGCAGCCTGGCCAATCTTCCGCAGGTCAGCCGCAGCGCTGCGGCGCATCAGTTCGAGCACTCGCTGGAAGTGCAATTGCCCTTCC
>JBAPWR010000331.1:0-2895 GCA_049283775.1 Thiobacillus sp. | reverse complement strand
CACGCCCGCGGCCCGGTCGGACTCGAAGGCCTGACCAGCCAGAAGTGGGTAGTGCTCGGCGACGGCCACGTCCGCGCCTGATGGCGATTTCCGGGGCGGGAGAAGGGACGGGAGTGAAGGGTAAAGTACGCCGCACGGCAACGCCCCACCCTTCCCCCTTCACCCGTGACCCTTCACCGCCCATCGGGGTTTTCGGCGGAACCTTCGATCCGATCCACTTCGGCCACCTGCGGTTGGCCGAGGAAATGGCCGAGGCGATCGGCCTCGAGCGCGTTCTGATCATTCCCGCCGGACAGCCGCCGCATCGCGGTGCGCCGCGCACCGCAGCGGCCCATCGGCTGGAAATGGTGCGCCGCGCGATTGCCGGCAATCCGCGCTTCGTGCTGGACGCGCGCGAGGTCGAAAGCCCGCGCCCGAGCTATACCGTCGACACGCTGACCGCGCTGCGCGCCGAACTCGGCGACCAGCAGCCTTTGTGGCTGCTGCTGGGGGCGGATGCATTTCTCGGCCTGCCGACCTGGCACGAGTGGCGGCGCCTGTTCGATCTGGCGCACATCGCCGTGGCGCAGCGGCCCGGCGCGCGGCTGATGCAATCCGACGCCATGCTCGATCCGCTCAAGAGCGAGGTCCTGCCGCGCCAGATGGCCGACCGCCCGGCCGCCGGACCGGCCGGCTCGGTGCTGCTGCGCGCGATGACGCCGCTGGATATTTCCGCCACCGCCATTCGCGAGTTGCTGGCCAGGCGGGGCAGCGCACGTTACCTGCTGCCCGATGCCGTGCTCGACTACATTCACCAACAGAAACTTTACGCATGAATATCGAAGACAAAATCAAACTGATCATTTCCGCGCTCGAGGACATCAAGGCACGCGACATCGCCGTGCTCGACACCACCAAACTGACCTCGATGTTCGAGCGCATGGTCATCGCCAGCGGCGATTCCAACCGCCAGACCCGGGCGCTCGCCAGTAACGTGCGCGACAAGGTCAAGGAAGCGGGCGAGTATGTCGGCGGCATGGAAGGCGAGGACAGCGGCGACTGGGTGCTGCTCGACCTGGGCGACGTGGTGGTGCACGTGATGCAGCCCGCGGTGCGCGCGCTCTACAATCTCGAAGAATTGTGGGGCGCCGGAGAAAGCGCCCGGGCCCGCCAGCAGGCGTGAAGCTCCATCTCATTTGCGTCGGGCATAAAATGCCGGGGTGGATCAACGCCGGGGTCGATGAATATGTCCGGCGCATGCCGCCGGATCTGCCGCTGAACCTGGTGGAAATCAAGGCGGGTCATCGGGTTGCCGGGGAGGACGGCGTCCGGGCGCGCCAGGTCGAGGCCGAGCGCATCCTCGCGGCACTGCCGGCGGGGGCGGTCGCAGTAGCGCTCGACGAGCGCGGCGCGCAACTGACCACCCGCGAGCTGGCCGGCTGGATGACTGCCTGGATGGCTGAAGGGGTGTCGCCTGCCTTCATCATCGGCGGCGCTGACGGCTTGGACGACAGCGTCAAGGCGCGAGCAGGCAAGCAGCTCGGCCTGTCGAAGCTGACGCTGCCACATGCGCTGGCGCGGGTGGTGCTGGCCGAGCAGCTGTATCGGGCGATGTGCATCATCAAGGGACACCCGTATCACCGGGATTGAGTGCAATCAACACGGTTTTGGGAAAACACCATGCTGGTCGATAAACGAGTCTATCTGGCATCACAATCGCCCCGACGGCGAGAACTGCTGAAGCAGATCGGGGTGTCCTACGAGGTGCTGCCGCTGCGGTCCGCGCCGGGACGCTCGGACGTGATCGAGGTGGCGAACCCGGGCGAGGTCGCCTCCGATTTCGCCCAGCGCATGGCCAGCGAAAAGGCAGCCAGCGGCTGGCGTGCGGTCGAGGGGCGCAAGCTGCTCGGGTATCCGGTGCTGGGGGCGGACACGGTGGTCGAGGTCGACGACGTCATTCTCGGCAAGCCGAACGGACGCGACGAGGCCGCCGACATGCTGCGCCTCGTGTCCGGACGCAGCCACTGGGTGCATACCGCCGTGGCCGTGCAGCAGTCCGGCAGACAGGAGCTGCGGCTGTCGTCCAGCCTGGTGACGTTCGCGACGCTGCACGACGACGAGCTGCAGCGTTATCTCGACAGCGGCGAGTTCGCCGGCAAGGCGGGCGCCTACGCGATCCAGGGGCGCGCCGCCCAGTTCGTCATCCGCATCAATGGCAGCTACACCGGAATCATGGGCTTGCCGCTCCACGACACCGCCGAATTACTCAAAGAATTCGGGTTCGTGCTGTGAGCCCGCAGCGCAATCCCTACTCCATGAGCGAAGAAATACTGGTCAACGTCACCCCGCAGGAAACCCGCGTCGCCGTGCTGCACCTCGGCGCGGTGCAGGAACTTCACATCGAACGTGCGAAATGCCGGGGGCTGGTGAGCAATATCTACATGGGCCGGGTGGTGCGGGTGCTGCCGGGGATGCAGTCGGCCTTCATCGACATCGGCCTGGAGCGAGCAGCGTTCCTGCATGTGGCCGACATCTGGGAGGAAAAGCGCGGCGGAGAACCCGAGCGCGGCATCGAGCAGGTCCTGCACGAGGGGCAGTCGCTGATGGTGCAGGTAATCAAGGATCCGATCGGTACCAAGGGCGCACGCCTGTCGACGCAGATCAGTTTCGCCGGGCGATACCTGGTCTACCTGCCGCAGGAAACCCATATCGGCGTTTCGCAGAAGATCGAGGGCGAGGAAGAGCGCGAGGTTTTGCGCCAGCGCCTGCAGGACCTGATCCCGCCTGAGTCGAGCGGCGGCTTCATCGTCCGCACCATGGCCGAGAACGCCGACGACAGCGAGATGCAGGCCGATATCGACTACCTGCACCGGCTGTGGAACAACATCAAGTCGCGCGAAAACTGCAGCTTGCCCT
>JBAPWR010000330.1:0-4002 GCA_049283775.1 Thiobacillus sp. | reverse complement strand
TAGGTGCTGTAGTGATCGACGTCGGGATCGTCGTTCAACAGCGCTTCGAGGCGCTTGGCCTGTTCCTCGGTCGCGAAAATCGACGCGTTCTGCCGCAAGCTCATGTCGACCGTCAGCTCGGGCCGGTCGCTAGACGGGAAGAACTGCCGCGACACGTTGCCCGACAGGACTACCGAGGCGACGAAGGCCGCGAGCGTGAAGCCGATGGTCAACCACTTCATGCGGATCGCGCCCTGCAGGAAGTCGCCGTACAGCTGCAGCAGCTTGCCCGGCTCGGCTTTGGCCTGCTGCGGCTTTGGCGGCTTCAGCAGCGCCTTGCCGATCAGCGGCGCGAAGATCACCGCCACCAGCCAGCTGACGATCAGCGAGATGGCCACCACTGAGAAGATCGAGAACGTGTACTCGCCGGCCGCACTCTTGGCGAAGCCGATCGGAACGAAGCTCGCGATCGTGACCAGTGTGCCGATCAGCATCGGCGCAGCCAGCGTGCGATAGGCAAAGGTCGCAGCCTGGTCCGGGCTGTCGCCGGCGCCCAGCCGCCGCAGCATCGCGTCGACGGTCGTCATCGCGTCGTCGACCAGCATCCCGAGCGCGATGATCAGCGCGCCCAGCGAGATGCGGTGCAGGTCGATGTTGGCCACGTCCATCACCGCGAACACGATCGCCATCGTCAGCGGAATGGCCAGCGCGACCACCGTGCCCGGGCGCATGCCAAGGGCGACGAAGCTGGTGGCGAGAATGATGACGATCGCCTGCCATAGCGAGGTCATGAAGTCGTTGATCGCGACATCGACGGTGGCGGCCTGGTCAGCTACCAGTGTCGGCTCGATGCCCTGCGGCAAATTCGCCTTGATGTCGGCCATTTCGGCGCGGACGTTCTCGCCGAGGGCGAGGATGTCGCCAGCGTCGCGCATGGCGATCGCGATTCCGATCGCGGGCTTGCCGTTGACGCGGAACATCGGCTGCGGCGGGTCGGTAAAGCCGCGCCGCACGGTGGCGATGTCGCCGAGGCGGAAAATGCGGTCGCCGGCGACGATGTTGACCGCCTCGATTTCGCTTTCCGAATCGAACGCCCCGCTGACGCGCAGGAACACGCGCTCCTGCCCGGTCTGCAGCGTGCCGGCCGGCCGGACCACGTTCTGCGCCCGCAAGGTCGCGACGATCGTCTGGTAATCGAGACGCAGCCCCGCCAGGCGCTCGGTCGAGAACTCGATGTAGATCTGCTCGTCTTGCGCGCCCAGCACCTCGATCTTCGAGACGTCGGGCACCTGCAGCAGGCGCGAGCGGGCTGCCTCGACATGGTCACGCAACTCGCGGAAGGTGAAACCGTCGGCGGTGAAGGCATAGATGATGCCGAAGGTGCTGCCGAAGTCGTCGTTGAAGAAAGGCCCGACGACCCCGGTCGGCAGGGTCTGGCGCATGTCGCCGACGTTCTTGCGGACCTGGTACCAGACGTC
Organism: Thiobacillus sp.; assembly: GCA_049283775.1. Classification (GTDB taxonomy): domain Bacteria; phylum Pseudomonadota; class Gammaproteobacteria; order Burkholderiales; family Thiobacillaceae; genus Thiobacillus. The sequence continues at coordinate 2,545 of JBAPWR010000330.1, read as the reverse complement.
GCTTACTGCGGCAGGCGGTGTCGACTGCTTGAGATCGACGAAGATGGTGGTCTGACCCGCCGTGGTGTAGCTGCGCACGGTGTCGAGGTGGTCGGTCTCCTGCAGCGTGCGCTCCAGACGCTCGGTCACCTGCTTCATGGTTTCCTCGACCGTGGCACCGGGCCAGGCGGCGGCGACGATCATGGTGCGGACGGTGAAGGCCGGGTCTTCGCCGCGCCCCAGACTAAGGAACGAAAGGGTGCCTGCGATCACCGAAACGATCATCAGGAAGATGATCAGCGAGCGCTTGGCGAGCGCCCATTCCGAGAGATTCGGGCCGATCACGGCCGTTCCTTCAGCAAACGGACTTGCTGCCCCGGCCGCAGCGCCTGAACGCCTGCGGTCACCACGATGTCTCCCGGAGCGAGTCCCGAAGTGACCTGGACGGAGTCTGCGTTCTGCGCGCGAACCTCGATCGCGCGCGCCGCAACGGTCGAGGATTCCGGGTCGACGACCCACACCGCCGGTTGTCCGCCCGAGCGAGTCAGCGCCGAGGCCGGGAGATCAATGCCAGGCGCACGGTCGAGTTGCATGTGCCCGGTCACCGTGCTGCCCAGGCGCATCGCCGCAGGCGCATTTTTCAGACGCACCTGGGCGCGGAAAGTGCCGGTCACCGGATCGGCGCGCGGGGAAATCCGGTACAGCCGACCGACGGCCGTGATTTGCGGATCGCTGCTCAGCGCAACCTCAATGACAGGGTTGGCCGGCGCGCTGTCCTTGACCGCCGCAGGCACGTCGAAAACAGCTTCGCGTGCGTCTTCGCGGGAGAGTTCGACGATCATGCGCCCGGCCGGCACCACCTCGCCGGGCTCCGCCCCGCGCGCCGTCACCACCCCGGCGGCATTGGCGACCAGTCGCGTGTAGCTCAGACGGTTCTGTGCCAGCTCGACCAGCGACTGCACCGAATCCACCTGCGACTGGGCGACCTTGAGCCGCGCCTCGGCCTGCTCGAAAGCGGCACGCGAGACTGCATTCTCCGCGATCAGGTTGCGCATGCGTGCGTAGTGGCTTTGCGCCTCGATCAACTGCGCCCGCGACGCGGCCAGTTGCGCCTGCGTCGATTGCAGATTGCTCTGTTCATTCAGCGAATCCAGCCGTGCCAGCAGCTGACCGGGCACGACCTTGTCGCCGATATCCACGGTGCGCTCGATCAGCTTGCCATCGATGCGGAACGACTGACTGATTTCGGATTCCGCCTGTACCCGGCCAGTCAGGGTGACCGTGTCGCCGATTGAGCGCTGTTCGATCGTCGTCACCCGGACTGGGCGAACTTCTTCGGGGGGCGGCTCTGCGGTTCGCTGGCAGGCTGGCAGTACTGCCAGGGTTGCAAGCGCCAGAAACACCGTCGTCCCGGGGGCGGGACGCGCTCTATGGGGAACACATTTCGCTGACACTGGCATTTCCTCTTGGTTTTGCGCGTTCCGGGATGACATGCGGCAACTCTAAATCCGCGATTTGGCAGCTTTGTGCGCCACGGTTGGCCTTGGCCGGCGGAATCCTGTGGGGCCGCTGCCGCGCTCGCTGGAGATGGGCTGATTCTCTCCGTCATCGCCAAACTCACAGGGTCGTGGCGATCGGGAGTTCGTCGGTTCAGCCGGCATTCCGGATTCTGTCTCCCACCATGGCCTCTGGCCTCGCGGATCAAGGCAACAGCGCCGGGGGTTGCGCATTTCGAGTCAAACAAGCTCACCTGTGGCGGATAGTAGGATTTAAACGGATCGGGTTTCAAGCCGTTTCGCACCGTGGGGCAGAAAAAATCACACCGGCCATCTGGCCATCGAATGGGGTTCTCCGCTTTGTGTTGGCCTGTCCAGGTCCGGCAAGGCAATTCCTCCGTCTAGCCGATTTTCTATAGGGCGCGCCGAGCATCTGCGTTAAAATGCCCGCGGCGGGCCTCCCCGCATGGATAAATCGTGAAACGGGTCAGGTCCGGAAGGAAGCAGCCACAGCGATTGATGCCAGTGCCGGGGCTCTGGCTCGCCATTCCTGGCCGCATTCGGACGAATGCGGCGTTGTCGCGCCTCGCCGTACTTCAGTACTGTCTGCGCCGCTCCGCCTTGTCGCCGCCCGAATGCGGCCAGGAATGGGCCATAGCCAACAACCTTATCCATGAGTGACCTTTTCGGCGATTCCGCATCCCCCGCAGTTGCGCTGGCGCGCAAGTGGCGGCCGCGCGTTTTCGCCGACCTCAAGGGCCAGGAGCATGTGGTGCAGGCGCTGTCGAACGCGCTGACCCAGGGGCGGCTGCATCATGCCTATCTGCTGACCGGCACACGCGGCGTCGGCAAGACCACGCTGGCGCGCATCCTCGCCAAGTGCCTCAACTGCGAGACCGGCGTCACCAATACCCCGTGCGGGGTGTGCTCGGCTTGTACGCAGATCGACGCCGGGCGTTTCGTCGACCTGCTCGAGCTCGACGCGGCGTCGAATACCGGTGTCGAAAACATGCGCGAGGTGCTCGACAACGCGCAGTACGCGCCGACGGTCGGGCGCTACAAGGTCTACA
>JBAPWR010000329.1:0-4115 GCA_049283775.1 Thiobacillus sp. | reverse complement strand
GCCTGATGGAATTCAAAGTGATATCGACCGTCATGTTGCCCGGGTTCGATGGGCCCTTATGATCAATTTTCCGGCGAGCGCCAGAGGGGCAGCTGGTCAGGACGCTGCGGCAGGTGAAACGGTGCGTCGTGCCGCGGCCAGATACAGCATCACCCCACGCACCCCGCACACCAGCACCAGGGCGAAGAACAGTCCGAACGCTACCTGCATCACCTGCAGGACACCGTAGACGCCCGCCACCGCCAGGCCGAACAGCACCTGCTGGCGCGGCTTGATCGGCGTGGTGGCCGGATCGGGAATCATGTACAGGGTGAAGATGATGAAGGCAGCACTGGTCATCGGCAGGATCGGCACCGTCCACGGAATGTCGAACAGCCAGGCGCGCACCTGCCCCTGTGCCAGGAAGCCGACGATCCAGGCGGCGATCAGCGGAAAGCGGCCGGTGAAGAATCTGTGCATGACGATGCCGCTCACCAGGACGAAGGTCGGCACACCCCAGTCCCACAGGCCGCTGACGTTCTCGGTGAACTGGTAGGGCGGGGCGAGGCCGACCGAAGTCGGGAACAGCACCAGGGTGACTGCGACCGCGAGATTCGACGGGTTGAACATGTGCTGGCTGACCCCGGGTGCGACCGGTGCGCGGAACAGCACCTTCGAGGCGATCGCCAGCGCGGCGGCGAAGGCCAGCGGCCAGAGATTTTCGCCGGGAAAGATCAGCATCGACAGGGCCAGCCCGGGAATGATCGCGGGCGGCAGGAAATTGACGAAGTTGGCGGCGCTCCCGGCGAATCGCAGCGGACGGCCGCGGGCGCGGGCATCGACCCATTCCAGCAGCATCTGCACCGCGATCGCCGTACCCACCCCCACCAGGGGATAGCTCCATGCCTGCTCGAAACCGAGCACGGCATGACCGAACAGCAGGATCCAGGCGGACAGCAGGCCGGTGAACATCCACAGGGCGGCGAGCCGGCGGGCCTGGTCACCCTGCGGGTAGAACAGCAGACTGGCGTTGATCGCTTGCGTCATGGATTTCCCCCGTTCAACCCAGCACTAGCGTGTGCCAGCCCGGCGTGATGGCGAAGCTGTGCTGTCTTTGCCGCCCCTCCCGGTCACGCCAGCGGACCTCGAGTTGCAGCGGCTGATCCGCAGCCAGCGTGCCGAGCCCGAAGTGAAGATTGGGTGCGCGTTTTCCGGAATGGCCGTTGCCGCCATCGACCAGGGCGCTCATGCGGCGCCCGTCGGGCAGGACCAGGGTGGCGTGGGCGCCGATCGCCGGCAGGCTGGCAGGCAGCGTCGCACCGGGCTGGCCGGGATACAGGCGCGGGCCCGAACCGGCGTCGACGGGCAGGCGCAAGGCCACGGCAACATAGCTGCCGCTGCCGGGGCTGTCGTTGCGGTAAAAGAACGAGTTTTCCCATTGGTTGGCGAAAACGAAATCGAGGTCGCCGTCAGCGTCGACATCGGCGATGGCGATGCCGCGGGTCACCATCGGCTGGTCGAGGCCGATCTGCCTGGCGATATCGCAATAACGACCGGAGGAATCGCGGACGAAGAAGGCGTTGGGTTCATGGCCGCTGATGTCGGCACCGGGCTGGAATTTCGGCCAGTTGCGCGGATCGATCAGTAGCGCGTCGTTGGCCGTTCCGAGCGCCTGCAGTTCCGGCCAGCGGTTGACCTTGCCCTTGACGAAGCCGGTGGCCTGGATCGCCTCGGGGATGCCGTCGTTGTCGAAGTCGTCGAGGCGCGAATCCCAGCCCCAGCCGCTGTTGGCCAGACCCAGCGGGCCGGAACCCTGGACATAGGGGGCGATGCCGTCGCGCATCTGCTGCGGCCTGCCGTTGGACAGCCAGAGGAAGTGCCCTTCCTGCAGGCCCCACGGGGTCGAGATGTTGCTGACGTAGATGTCCATCAGGCCGTCGCCGTTGACGTCGACGAGGTCGGCGCCCATGCCCTTGTAGGAGTCCTGCCCCAGCACGAAGGACTTCGGCGTGTTGAAACTGCCCTTGCCGCGCAATGGCGCGAACTTCAATTTGCCTGGGGTGGAGCGGTTATGCAGCAGGGCATCGGGGCCGAAGTCATTGGCGAAATAGATTTCCGCCAGGCCATCGCCGTCGAGGTCACCGGCCGCCAGCGCCAGGGTCCAGCCGCGCGCGATCTGCTCGGGGAGCGCGGCGGAAGCATCGTGGTAGCGCACCGACGGGCGCTCGCCGGTTTGCGCGCCGGCCCATAGCAGCAGGCGGTTGCGGCCGCCATTGAAAGAGCGCGACTTGGTGTCGGGCATGACCATCACCCCGCTTGCCTTGGCATCGAGCAGGGCCGAGTCGTCGGGATAGGTATTGCCGACCAGCAGATCGAGGTGGCCGTCGCCGTCGAGGTCGGCCAGGGTCGCGGCGTTGCTGTACCAGCGCTCCCCCGTCGGCACGACTTCGACCGCGACGTAATTCGCAGCGGTGGGCAGCGCGCTGCCGTTCTTGCGCAGGAAGGCGACCGGGCTGCGGCCCCAGTAATAAACGAGGAAATCCATCGCGCCATCCTCGTCGAGGTCGGCGATCAGGCAGCCCATCGGCGCCATGGTTTGGTCCCAGGGCAGCGGTGTCGGCCTGAGTTCGAAGGCCGGATAGCGCTCGCCCGTGCCGGGCACCGGCATCACCCTGACCTGGTCGGTGCGCGGCTCGACATGGCACAGGTCATTCGGCAGGCCGTCGGCATCGACATCGCCCAGCGCCGCGGCGGCACCCATCGCCGAGACCCAGGCCGAAATCCTTTCCATGCTGGGGTGGACGGCGCGCGCTTCGCGCAGCGGCGTGGCAGGACCGGGCAACTCGAAGCGGGTGAACTGGAAGCGCGCGGCCAGCGCCGACATTTCGTCGGCCGCAGGCTCGTGCGGCCGCGACATGTCGTAAAGCAGGACCACAATCAGGGCGGCTACCAGGAAGGCCGAATAGCGAAGCAAGCTTGATCTGCCGGGGGATTTTTGGCTAACGGGCGCCATGCGTCAGGGGGTACAAATGAACCAGCGTCAGCGCGATGATAACAAAGCCGCTGCCCGGCGTCGGTTACAGGCGGCTGCTGTAACGCATGATGGCCAGCGCGTGACAGCCGGCCGAGAAGGCCAGCAAGCCGAGCGCTTCGGGGATCACATCGATCAGTCCGCCGCCACGCACGAACACATCGAGAAAGCCGTTCAGGCCCCAGGCCAGCGGCGAAACCATGGCGAACTGCTGCATCAGCGGCGGCATCACCGCCAGCGGCACGAGGATGCCGCCGAGCGCGGCCATGATCATGGTCACCGCGGAACTGAAGCTGGCCGCCTGCTCCGCGGTGCGCGAGAACAGCGCGACGGCGATGCCGAAGCCGATCGCGGCGAGGCTGGCCGCGGCGCCGAGCAGCACCAGGGCCAGCGGCGAATGGCCGATATCCAGGCGGTCGCCGCCGAGCAGCGGCAGCACATACACGCTGACCAGCAGGATCGAGGCCATCTGGATCTGGTTGATGAAGAAGTACGGCAGGGTCTTGCCGCCCAGCACCACCCAGCCGGGAACCGCCATGGTCTGCAGGCGGAACAGGCTGCCCTGCTCGCGTTCCTTGATGAAGGAAACCGACAGCGGCACGGTGAGGAAAAACATCGCCAGCAGGGTCCAGGCCGGCGCGTTCTGCTGCACCGAGGACGGGATGATGTGCTGGTCGCCGCTATGCAGCGGCTGGTCGCGCACCTCGGCAAAAATGCGCGTGCCGTTCTGTTCGTGCGGCAATTCGGCCGGAATGCCCATGGCCTTCAGGTTCTGCTCGAGTTGTCTGCCGAAGAGCTTCATTTCCATGCCCTGCAGCGTTCCCCCCAGGGCGGCGCGGACCATGGTGCGATAGTCCAGGCGCAGGGTGGGATCGGCGAGCAGCTGCAGTTCCACCGGCGCCGCCGACAGCATCTCGGGCGGCGCATTGGCGGCGAGCTCTTCCACGCGCCGCTGTGCCTGCCGGCTGGCATCGGCGGGAATCAGGATCACGAACTTGTAGCGGTCCTCGAGCACCGCCCGTTCGAGTTCCGCCAGAGCGGGCGCGGGCTGTCCTGCCCGCTCGACCCTGAAATGGCCGCTGGCAGCGAAGGCGGACACCACCGC
>JBAPWR010000328.1:0-1978 GCA_049283775.1 Thiobacillus sp. | reverse complement strand
GCACAAGAGAGTACGGATATGCATTGCCCGCAAAACCCTTTCCCCGGGGAAGGGCTGAACAGCTTGATTCCGTTCATGGTTCGACAAGCTCACCACGAACGGAATCAACAACTTGCCGTTCGTCCCGAGCTTGTCGAGGGACTTGTTCAGTTTTCCCCTTCGTGCTCCCTTTCTTGAGAAGCCTGTTGCGAGTTTGTCATGCTGTGGCTCGCCTTTCATTTTCATTCGCTGTCGCTGGAAGTTTTTTGCCGCGGCGCGGCCGTGCCCGAACCTTTGGCGGTGGTCGAGAAGCAGGGCAGCCGCACCTGGGTCATCGCCTGTAACGAAGCCGCCGCAGCCTGCGGCGTGTGCACCGGCATGACGGCCGCCGCGGCGCAGGCCTTGGCCGATGGCCTCGTCGTGCGTCGGCGCGACCCGGCGGCCGAGCAGGCGTCGCTTGATGGCCTGGCGGTATGGGCGGGGCGCTTCACGCCCTCGGTGAGCATCGAGGCGCCCGCCGGCCTGCTGCTCGAGATTGGCACCTGCCTGAGCTTGCACCGCGGCCTGGCCAAGCTGCTGAAGCTGGCGCGCAGCGGGATCAACGAGATGGGTTATGCGGCGGCGATGGCCTGTGCGCCGACCTCGCACGGCGCCTGGTTGCTGGCAAAGGCGGGCATCGAGAAGGCGGTGCGCGACACCGCGCGGCTGGAAGCGATCCTCGCCGCGCTGCCGCTCACGCTGCTCGACCAGCCGCCGGCGGTGCTGGAAGGGCTGGAAAGAGTCGGCGCGCACACAATCGGTGACTGCCTGCGCCTGCCGCGCGGCGGGGTGGCGCGACGCTTCGGCCAGCCACTGCTCGACGAGCTCGACCTCGCCCTGGGCCGGCTGCCCGAGGCGCGCGCCTTCTTCGTGCCGCCGGCGAGCTTCGAGCGCTCGCTGGAACTGCCCGCGCCGGTGCGCGACGCCGAGGCCCTGCAGTTCGCCGCGCACCGCCTGCTGCCGGAACTGGAAGGCTTTCTCGTGCTGCGCCAGGCCGGGGTGCAGGAACTCGAACTCGTCTGCCGCCACGAGCGGCGCGATCCCAGCCTCATCAGGCTCGGCTTCGCCAAGCTGACGCGCGACGCGTCACGCGTGCAGCTTCTGCTGCGCGAGACGCTCGGCCGCACCCGCCTCGAAGCGCCGGTGCATACGATTGTTCTGCGCGCGCCGCGGGTGCTGCCACTGTCGGGTTCGAACAGCGACCTGTTCCAGAAAAGCCGCGAGGCCGACGGCGACCTGCTGCTGGAACGCCTGCGCATCCGCCTCGGCAAGGACGCGGTCTACGGCGTCGAGACCGCCGCCGACCATCGCCCGGAGCACGCCTGGCGCGTCTGCGAGGCGCCTGCCGGCGCGGCGGCCAACCGCCATCGCCCGCTGTGGCTATTGCCCAGGCCGCTGCCGTGCCACGACGGCAGGCTCAAGCTGACATCGGGACCCGAGCGTATCGAAAGCGGCTGGTGGGACGGCGCCGACGTCGCCCGCGACTACTACGTGGCGGAAGACCACAACGGCGCGCAGTTGTGGGTGTACTGCGACCGTGTGAGCGGCGAGTGGTACGTGCATGGGGTATTCGCATGAGCAGCGAGCCTCGGCACGTGCAAGCGCCCGCGAATGCGAACCGCCCCCGACATGAGTCGTCCGTCCTCCGGCCAATCAGACGGAGGGGGCACGCGTGACGGCGAAAGGCTGCCCTCTCCCTAACCCTTCACCCGCAAGGAGTACGCCGGTTGGTGCCCCGCTGCTGCGCAGCGACCCTTCCGCTGTCCCACAAGTGGGAGAGGGGATGTGTGCGAAAGGCCCTCTCCATGGCCCTCCACCCGCAACGAGTACGCTGGTGGGTGCCCCGCTGCTGCGCAGCGACCCTTCCGCTGTCCCGCAAGAAGCGGGAGAGTGGAATTAGGCGGAGGTTGCAGCCATGACTCCCTACGCCGAACTCCACTGCCTCTCCAACTTCACCTTC
>JBAPWR010000327.1:0-10283 GCA_049283775.1 Thiobacillus sp. | reverse complement strand
ATGCACAGCAGCATGATTCCCAGACGTCGCAGCAAGCTGGCAACAGGATGGCTGAAGGCCGGCAGCCACAGCACCGTCAACAGCAGCGGCAGCAGCCACAGCCAGCGGCTTGGCGGCAGCTCCGCCTGCTGCTGCAGCAGCCAGATTCCGAGGCAGAACGCGATGAGGAAGAGCCGCATCGCGTCGAGGTGTCAGGCCGGCTCGAGGATTCCGTCGACCAGCCGCATCTGCCGGTCCATGCGTGCCGCCAGTTCGGCATCGTGGGTGACCACGACCAGGCTCGTGCCGTGCTTGCGATTGAGTTCACGCATCAATTCGAACACCGCGTCGGCGGTATGGCGGTCGAGGTTGCCGGTGGGCTCGTCGGCGAGGATGCATGCTGGGTGGGTCACCAGGGCGCGGGCGATGGCGACGCGCTGGCGCTCGCCGCCGGAAAGCTCGCCCGGACGATGGTCGAGCCGATGGCCGAGGCCGACCTCGCCGAGTATGGCCGCAGCGCGCGCCAGCGCCTCGGCGCGTTGCATGCGGCGGACGAGGAAGGGCATGGCGGCATTTTCCTGGGCGGAAAACTCCGGCAGCAGGTGGTGAAACTGATAAACGAAGCCGAGCGCGCGATTGCGCAGATCACTGCGTTCGGCGTCGGAGATGGCGAAGGGGTCGCGCCCCATCAGCATGATCTTTCCCGCAGTCGGCGTGTCGAGTCCGCCGAGCAGATGCAGCAGCGTGCTCTTGCCCGAGCCGGAAGCGCCGACGATGGCGAGCGACTCACCCGCGCGCACTTCCAGATCGACGTTCTTCAGCACCGGCACGTCGGTCCTGCCCTGGCGGAACGTCTTGCACAAGCCCTCGCAGCGCAACACCACCTTGTCGTCCGTCTCTGCTCGCGGCTCACTCATAACGCAGTGCCTCCGCAGGGTTGATGCGCGAGGCGCGCCAGCTTGGATATAGCGTAGCCAGCAGGCTCAGCAGCAGCGAGACCGTGCCGATGATGCCGACATCGCCCCAGTCGAGCTTGGAAGGCAGTTCGTTGATGTAATACACCTCGGCCGGGAACAGGTCGAAGCCGGCAAGGCGTTCGATGAAGGGCACGACGGTTTCCAGATTGAGTGCCAGCAGCACCCCGCTGACGATGCCGAGAAGCGTGCCGAACACGCCGATGAAGCTGCCCTGCACCATGAAGATCTGCATGATCGAGGCCGGCCGCGCGCCGAGCGTGCGCAGGATGGCGATGTCCGACTGCTTGTCGGTGACCGCCATCACCAGCGTCGAGACGATGTTGAATGCGGCGACGGCGACGATCAGCAGCAGGATCAGGAACATCATGCGTTTTTCGATCGCCACGGCGCGAAAGAAGTTGGCGTGGCTGGTGGTCCAGTCCACCAGGTAATAGTCGCCCATCAGCATCTGCGACAAATCGCGGGTGACGAAAGGCGCGCGGAACAGTTCGGCCAGCTTGAGGCGTACGCCCGACACGTCCTCGCCGAGACGCAGCAGTTTCTGCGCGTCCTGCAGGTGGATCAGCGCCAGCCCCGAGTCGTATTCGAACATCCCCGCCTCGAAAATGCCCTTGACCGTGAACTGCTTGATGCGCGGCATCACCCCGGCCGGGGTGATGTTGCCCTGTGGCGTCAGCAGCACGACCTTGTCGCCGGGATACACGCCGAGTACGCGCGCCAGCTCCGCACCGAGGAGGATGCCGAACTCTCCTGGCCTGAGACTGGCCAGCTCACCGACTTTCATGTGCTGGGCAAAATCCGCCACCTGGCTTTCCAGTTCGGGATCGACCCCGCGGACGATCGCGCCGCGCACCATGTCGCCGTTCGCCAGCATGCCCTGCGAATTGACGAAAGGCGCACCCGCGAGCACTTCCTCGTTCTGTCGCACCTTCTCCAGTACACCGCGCCAGTCGCTGATGCGCTCGCCGGGGCCGCTGATTTCCAGATGCGCGGCGACGCCGAGGATGCGCGCGCGCAGCTCTTCCTGGAAACCGTTCATCACCGACAGCACGACGATCAGCGCCATCACCCCCAGGGCGATGCCCGCCATGGAGACGATGGAAATGAAGGAGATGAAGTGGTTGCGGCGCTTGGCGTGGGTGTAGCGCAGACCGATCAGAAGCTCAAAGGGAAGCAAAACAGGACTCGTTCAAGGAATTGCCGGAGTATGCCACAGGCCCCTACTCGCCCAGCAGGTGGAGCACCACGCTGCGCGTCTGTGCGCCGCGCCGGTGTTCGAATAGGTAAATCCCCTGCCAGGTACCGAGCAGCAGCTTGCCTTCGGCGACGGGAATCGCCAGATGGGTCTGCGTCAGCGCGGCACGCACGTGCGCCGGCATGTCGTCCGGCCCTTCGATGGTGTGTTCGAAGATCGGATCGCCCTCCGGCACCAGCCGCGACAGGAAGCGCTCGAGGTCGGTCTGCACGGTCGGATCGTAGTTTTCCTGGATCAGCAGGCTGGCCGAGGTATGGCGGATATACAGGGTCAGCAGCCCCTGCCTGATCCCGCTCGACCCGACCCAATCGTTCACCTGCCGGGTGAAGCCATACAAACCCTTGCCGTGGGTCGCTACGCTGATGTCGTGAAATAGCTGGCGCATGGCCGCCATTCTAGCGAATCCGCTTTGCTACACTCGGGCCATGCTGCTGCTCGTCCCCCACCTGTTTCCTTCCGCACGCCTGCTCGAGGTGGCCGCCCAGAACCTGCGTCTGCCCGCGCTGGAAACCGTGCTGGCGCGCGGCAGCCGCCAGGCTTTTGCAGACGGGGGGAGCGAAGCCGCCTTGTGCCAGGCACTGGGCATCGTCCGGCAGCAGGACTGGCCGCTGGCACCGATCACCTTGCAGGCGGACGGCGGCGACCCGGGAACGGATTACTGGCTGCGCGCCGACCCGGTGCATCTAAGCGTGATGCGCGACCGCATCGTGCTGGCCGACAGCCAGGCACTCGAGCTCGACCAGGCCGAGGCCGATGCGCTGGTCGCCAGCATCCACGGGCATTTCGGCGACAGTTTCGGTCCGCTGGCGCTGCAGCCACGGCGCTGGCATCTGCGGCTGCCGCAAGCGCCGCAAATGAGCACCATCCCCTTGTCGTCCGCGGCGGGTCGCGACATCGACCCCCTGCAGCCTCGCGGCCCTGACGCTTCGCGCTTTCGTGCGCTGCTCAACGAACTGCAGATGCTGCTGCACGACCACCCGGTGAACCAGGGCCGCGAAGCGCGCGGCCAGCTGCCGGTCAATTCGCTGTGGTTGTGGGGCGGCGGCGTCCTGCCACAGGCGCGTCGCCCCGGCACGCTCAAGATCGCCACTGATGATCCCGATGCCCTGGCACTCCTCAGCTTTGCCGGAGCGACGCGGGTATCCGTGAATGCACAACTCGGTCAGGTTCGCCCTGATGTCGTCCTGCTCGAAACCCTGGTTGCTGCCGGGCAGTCAGGAGATGCCTTCGGCTGGCGCGAAGGGGTGCGGGAAGTAGAAAAGTTGCTGCAAGGTTTGCTGCGAGACGGACGAGGCTTTGTCCTCGCCGATCCCCTCAGTGGCCGCGCCTGCGCCTGGCGGAGGACCAGTCATTTAAAACTCTGGCACCGGCCATCGCAGCTGGTGGACGCGCTGCGATAGTCGCCCGGGATGGCGGGGATGTCCCCTGCCCGGCCTCAGCAATCCGTTTCCGCGCGCGCTATTAGCAGCGTCGGGCCGGGCTGCGGCTGGCCCTCCATGCACGGACAGACAGTGGCCCGTTCCTGCAGCAGTTGCGCATGCTGCCGCTGCAAGGTGTGCAGTGCCTCGGTCTGCCCGCGCGCCTGCAGCGACTTCACCCGGCGAACATGCTGGCGGCATTCCTGCGGCGTCATCAAAAGCACCGGGTAGCCGCCCCTGCAAAGTGTCTCGTCAGGTCCGGCTGCCAGCAAGCCGGACGCGCTCGTCAATGCCGCAAGAAAAACCAGTCCCGCCGTCAGCTGTTTCATGCCGTCCTCCAAAAGTCCCTGCATCCTGCCGCAGGAGTGTGAAAGCTTCATGAACCGCCAAGCAGAAGTTGTGCCACGAAAAAAACAGAAGAAACCCTTGTGAGTCAATGGTTTAGTCATTTCCCCCGGGAAAGGGCATGCACTGGAACAGCACACACACCAGCCCGCCGCACCGAATTGCAGCATGCTCAGAGCGGCGTCGCCCACAGGTCGTGCTCGTCGGCTTCGTCGACGCGTACCTTGAGGCGCGTTCCCGGCGCCAGACCGAACACCCCTTCCAGATAGACCACGCCGTCGATTTCCGGGGCATCGGCATGGCTGCGCGCGAGCGTGCCGACCTCGTCCTCCTCGTCGACGATGACCTCGATTTTACGGCCGATCTTGGTCTCGAGCCGGGCGGCGGAAATCTCCGCCTGCACTTCCATGAATCGCTCCAGGCGCTCTTCCTTGAGATCCTCGGCAATGGCATCGGGCAATTCGTTGGCCGCTGCACCCTCGACCGGTGAATACTTGAAACAGCCGACGCGGTCGAGCTGCGCCTCCTTGAGGAAAGCCAGCAATTCCTCGAACTCGGCATCGGTCTCGCCGGGAAAGCCGACGATGAAGGTCGAGCGCAGCGTCAGGTCGGGCACTGCGGCGCGCCAGCCCTGGATGCGCTCGAGGATTTTCTCCACCGCGCCCGGGCGCTTCATCAGCTTGAGGATGCGCGGGCTGGCGTGCTGCAGAGGTATGTCCAGGTACGGCAGGATGATGCCGTCGGCCATCAGCGGAATCACGTCGTCGACGCTCGGGTACGGATAGACGTAATGCAGCCGCACCCAGGCGCCGAGGCTGCCGAGCGCGCCGGCGAGTTCGGTCATGCGGGTCTTCAGCGGGCGGCCGCTCCAGAAGCCCGGTCGATATTTGACGTCGACGCCGTAGGCGCTGGTGTCCTGCGACACCACCAACAGTTCCTGGACGCCGGCGCCGACCAGCGCCTCGGCCTCGCGCATCACCTCGCCGATCGGCCGGCTCACCAGGTCGCCGCGCATCGACGGAATGATGCAGAAGGTGCAGCGGTGGTTGCAGCCCTCGGAAATCTTCAGGTAGGCATAGTGGCGTGGGGTGAGCTTGATGCCGCCGGGAGGGATCAAGTCCTCGAACGGGTCATGCGGCTTCGGCAGCGCGCTGTGCACGGCCTCCATCACCTCGTCGAGCGCGTGCGGCCCGGACACCGCCAGCACCTTGGGATGGGCCTCGCGCACCACGTCGCCCTTGGCGCCGAGGCAGCCGGTAACGATCACCTTGCCGTTCTCGGCCAGCGCCTCGCCGATCGCCTCGAGCGATTCCTGCACCGCGGCATCGATGAAGCCGCAGGTGTTGACCACCACCACGTCGGCATCGTCGTAGCTGCCGACGATGCCGTAGCCTTCGGCGCGCAGCTGGGTCAGAATGCGTTCGGAATCAACGGTCGCCTTGGGGCAGCCGAGCGAGACGAATCCGACAGTCGGCGTGCGAGCGTGTTTGGCTTTGGATGACATGATCAGCAAGGTATTTTCAAGAGTTTCAGCACTCCGGAGCGACCGGATGCACGGCAGAGCATAGACAGGGAAAAGGCATGTATATCGTTGCGATCGGCTGGGCCTACGCCATCCTGATGATGGCCATTACCGCCAGCAGTCTCGGCAAGGGTCTGGCCATCGCATTGTTTCTCGGCGTCCTGCCGTTGTGGCTGTTCATCTGGGTCGCTGACGCGCCACGCCGGCGGCGGCGCTCAATGGCCGTGACCGATGAGATGGCCGACCAGGGCGACGGTGCCGACACCAAGCCCGATCAACAATAACTGCTGCAAGGTGGCATGAATTTCAGCGCGCCGGTGCAGGCCGGGAATCAGGTCGGACATCGCGACGTAGAGCATGCTCGCTGCGGCGATACCGAGCAGCACCGGCGTCCAGCCTTCCAGCATCGACAGCGCGAAGTAGCCGAGCAGCGCACCGGCCAAGGTGGCCATGGCGGTCAGGACGTTGATCAGCAAGGCTTTGGTACGACTGTAGCCGGAATGCAGCAGGATCAGGAAATCGCCTACTTCCTGCGGAATTTCGTGCGACATGATGGCCAGCGTGGTGACCACGCCGAGACGGAAGTCGACCAGGAAAGCACCGGCGATGATGACGCCATCGACGAAATTGTGGAAGGTGTCGCCGACCGTGATCATCAGGCCGGAACGTCCATGGTCGTGGCCGTGGGCGCCATGCGCCTCGCAGACCTCTTCATGGCAGTGCCGCCACAGCACCAGTTTCTCCAGCAGGAAAAACAGCAGGATGCCGCCGAGCAGGGCGACGCCGACGGTACGGACGTTGCCCTCCATCTCCACCGCTTCGGGCAGCACTTCCAGCAACGATGCCCCGAGCAGCGCTCCGATGGCGTAGCTGACCAGCACCGGCACCCAGGCCGGCCTTGCCGAAAGAGCCAGCACACCGGCGATCAGCAGGCTCAGCAGGCTGCCTGCGCCGGTGGCGATCAGAATGACGGCAAGGGTGGACATGAATTGGTCGGGCAAAGACGAAGGCCGGCATTATACCGGTGCAGGGCTCCCTCAACGCTGCCCGGGAACGTGCACTTGCAGGTTGTGATGCATAGTTGGCAAACTGTTCCACACGGCTTTGGAACAGCCGCGCGAAGATGCTGTCTGATTCCTGGCATTAGGAGATTCCGCTGAAACCCGCCCTGTCCGTCCTCGCGGCTGTCCTTTTTTCCGCAGTGCTGCTCGCCTGCGAACAACCGGCGGGAGAGACCACGCCCGCAATCCCGGCGCTGGCTCAGGCTGGCGCCGAAAGCAGCGCACCGATTCGCCAGCTTGACCAGGCCCAGGTAACGCGCGGCCGCATCGTCTACGACCGGCATTGCGCGGACTGCCATGGTGCAGAAGGCCGGGGCCAGGCCGGCGACTGGCGCGTCCGCGATGCCGACGGCTACTACCCGCCTCCGCCGCTCGACGACAGCGCCCATGCCTGGCACCACCCCACCACCGTCCTACTGGACGTGATCCGCAACGGCAGTGAACCCGGCGAAGGCAAGATGCCGGCCTGGAAGCACGTGCTGAGCGAGGCGGAAATGCAGGACGTGGTGGTCTACATCAAGTCGCTATGGTCCGACCCGGTCTACCAGCTTTGGTGGAAACTCGACCAACGATCACTGGAAGACTGACCGGCACCCAGACTTGCCGACAGTCTGTTTCTCTCTACTCGAGCCAGATCAGCGCGGCCATCCGCCCGGTGACGCCATCGCGGCGATAGGAAAAGAATTCTCCTCGTTCACCATAGGTGCAACGTCCACCGCCGTATATCGAAGTGACTCCGGCGTGACTCAGTCGCAGGCGGGCAAGCTGGTAGATGTCTGCCAGCCACTTTTGCTTCGATTCCCCGCTAGACGGCTGTGCGGTGAACGCGCTGGCAGCTTCGGCGTGCTGGCGAACGAATATCCGGCGCACCTCGTCCCCGACCTCGAAAGCCCGCGGGCCAATCGCCGGCCCCATCCAGGCCAGCACATCTTCCGGGGCGACTCCCATTGCCGCGACCGCGGCCTCGAGCACGCCGCTCGCCAGTCCGCGCCATCCGGCGTGAGCGGCAGCGACGACGCTGCCCGCGCGATCGCAGAACAGCACCGGCAGACAATCGGCGGTGAGTACTGCGCAGACGGTTGCCGGTTGGCGCGTAAAGGCCGCGTCGGCTTCCAGGTCGGAAGCGACTCCCGCGTCGATCACCCTCGCGCCGTGAATCTGCTTCAGCCAGAGCGGGTCGGCAGGAAGGTTTTGCCGCAGACGTGCGCGGTT
Organism: Thiobacillus sp.; assembly: GCA_049283775.1. GTDB lineage: Bacteria > Pseudomonadota > Gammaproteobacteria > Burkholderiales > Thiobacillaceae > Thiobacillus. The sequence continues at coordinate 2,514 of JBAPWR010000327.1, read as the reverse complement.
GGCGGCGACGTGTTGCGGATCGTCGCCGACATGGTCACCCAGGTTGAAGCTGTCCCACGGTGCCGAACTGACGCCGCCCTGGCGGCTTGTCATCAGGCTTTTGACCCGACCAGGTACCGGCCAGTCCGGATGTATCAACCGCCCCACGTGGTGTTTTCGCGCAAGGCATGCAGCAGGGAGGCAAAATCCGGTGGCAGCGGGGATTCCCACTGCATGGCTTCATGGGTGACGGGGTGGACCAGGCCGAGCCTTTCGGCATGCAGCGCCTGACGCGGAAACTGAATCTTAAGATGGCCGCGACGGCTGGCCGTATAGACTGTGTCCCCCACCAGCGGGTGGCCGATGTGCTGCATGTGAACGCGAATCTGGTGGGTGCGGCCGGTTTCCAGCCGACAGCGCAGCAGGGTCACGCCGGGGAAGCGCTCGCCCACATCGTAATGGGTGACCGCCGGCTTGCCCATGTGGTGAACGGTCCGCTTGGTTCGATTGAAGGGATCGCGTGCCAGCGGTGCATCGACGGTTCCGGGACGATCGACCTCCCCGTAGACCAGTGCAAGATACTCGCGCTTGACGGTACGTGCCTGCAGTTGGCGAACCAGATCGGTATAGGCGGTGAGCGTCTTGGCGACCACCAGCAGACCGGAGGTATCCTTGTCGAGACGGTGCACGATCCCGGCCCGCGGCAATTCAGCCATCTGCGGCGAATGGTGCAGCAGGGCATTCAGCAAGGTGCCGCGCGGATTGCCGCTGCCGGGATGCACCACCAGACCGACCGGCTTGTCGATGACCAGCAGCACGCGGTCTTCGAACACGACATTGAGCGGAATCGCTTCGGGCGCGTCGGGAGTGGTGCCGGGATCCGGCTCGATTTCGACCCGGACCGACTCGCCGCCGCTGACCTTCATCTTGGTCGTGCCCCATGACTCGTCGACCGATATCCTGCGGGCGCGGATCCAGTTCTGGATGCGATTGCGCGAGAACTCTGGAAGCAGTCTCGACAGTGCCTGGTCCAGCCGCTGCCCCCCCTGATCGTCGGGGATGACCAGCTGGCGAATGTCGGCCTGGGGATTTCCCTTATAATCGGTCGCTGAATTTTCTCTGTCTTTTTCCATGCTTACGCTACGTTCACTCGGTTTTCCAATGCTTGGCCAGAGCCTGGCCACGATGGCACTTGCCGCGACACTTGTTCTGGGCGGTTGCGGCCTGCTGCCCGACGTCGTTGACGAAACCGCGGGCTGGTCGGCGCAAAAGCTTTACAGCGAAGCCAAGGATGATCTCAACAGCGGCAATTACGAGCGCGCCATCAAGCTGTTCGAAACCCTGGAAGCACGTTACCCCTATGGCCGTTTCGCCCAACAAGCGCAAATCGAGATTGCCTACGCCTACTACAAGGATCAGGAGCCGATTTCAGCCCTCGCCGCAGCCGACCGCTTCATCAAGCTGCACCCTAATCACCCTAACGTCGATTACGTCTACTATCTGAAGGGCCTGGTGAATTTCAATGACGACCTGGGCATCCTGGGCAAGCTGAGCCTGCTGGGCATGCGCGACATCCAGGACATGAGCGAGCGTGATCCGCGCGCCGCAAGGGAGGCTTTTCAGGCCTTCAAGGAACTGGTCACCCGCTTTCCCGACAGCAAATACACCCCCGACGCGCTCGCCCGCATGAAATACCTGGTCAACGCCCTGGCTGCGCACGAGATCCATGTCGCCAGGTATTACCTCAAGCGCAACGCCTGGGTGGCGTCAGCCAACCGCGCCACGGAAGTGTTGAAAACCTACCCGGAAGCGCCTGCGCTGGAGGAAGCCCTGGCCATCATGGTGTTTTCCTACGACAAGCTCGGCCTTGCAGAGTTGCGCGATGACGCCCAACGGGTCCTGACGCTGAACTTCCCCAACAGCCGCTTCGCCTCGGGTCTGACTGCCGAGACCAAGAGGTGGTACCGCTTCTGGTGACCGTCCGCCCCTGACAGACGCGGATCCCGCGCAGTAATTTCACTCGGGAGACTGCGGACCCACTGTTCAGATCGCCGCTTCGCCCGACTCGCCGGTGCGGATCCGCACCACCTGCTCCACCGGACTGACGAAAATCTTGCCGTCGCCGATCTTGCCGGTGCGCGCGGCTTCGATGATGGTTTCCACGGCGCGCTCGAGAAGGTTGTCCGCGATCACCACCTCCAGTTTCACCTTGGGCAGGAAGTCGACGACGTATTCGGCGCCGCGATAGAGTTCCGTATGCCCTTTCTGGCGACCGAAGCCCTTGACTTCCGTCACAGTGAGGCCGGTCACGCCGATTTCCGACAGCGCTTCACGCACCTCGTCAAGCTTGAACGGCTTGATCACAGCTTCGATTTTTTTCATGGCAGGTCTCCGTTAATCGGGTTGAGCATTACGTTTGCCCCCTCTCCCGCATGCGGGAGAGGGCTGGGGATAACCCGCGACTTGCCCGCTTGCGGACCTAGTCGAGTGGCTAGTTTTTCCATCAGAGGGAAATCACTTTGCATAAGCATACAC
>JBAPWR010000326.1:0-10172 GCA_049283775.1 Thiobacillus sp. | reverse complement strand
CCCTGATGTTCGGTCAGGCGGCCGCGTTCGCCCACACCCTGAAGCACCTCGATGACCACGACACCAGCCAGTCGGAGCCGCTGTGCGAAGTCTGCGTCGCCCAGGGCAACCTCGGCAGCGCCGCTCCGGCAACGCCTTTCAGCCTGCCGGTCGCAGCGGCATGCAGCATCGATCTACCTGTCTGGACGCAATCCCCTGCGGGCATTTGCCCGACCTTCTCACGCGCCCGGGCACCGCCTGCCCCCATCTGAAACTCGACCCTGAACGCGGCTGGCCGACAAGGCCAGCCGACTGCATTCCTGTTTTTGATGGAGATAAGACATGCTACGACCCACTTTGCTGGCGGTCGCGCTCGCCGCTGCCTTTCCTGCCTTTGCCGACAACGATCTCGACGCGCTGCGCGCCGAACTGCAGGAAATGAAAACCTCCTACGAAGCGCGCATCCAGGCGCTGGAAGCACGACTTCAAGCAGCGGAAAGCCAGTCCGCTGCTGCCAGCGAAACAGCCTCTCCCGCTGCGCAGCCGAATGAAGCCGGCTCGGCCGGCAACCGTTTCAATCCCGCGATCTCGCTGATCCTGCAGGGCAGGTACGCGCACCTCGACGACATCGAGCATCGCCATATCAGCGGCTTCCTGCCCGCCGGGCATGGTCACGGCGCCGAACGCGGCTTCTCCCTCGACCACACCGAACTCGTCATGTCGGCCGGCGTCGACCCCTATTTCGATGGCTACTTCAACCTCGCGCTGGTCGACGAGGAAGTCGAGATCGAGGAAGCCTGGTTCCGCACCACCGCACTCGGCAACGGCTTCACCCTGAAGGGCGGACGCTTCCTCTCCGGGATCGGTTACCAGAACGAGAAGCACCCGCATGCCTGGGACTTCGCCGACAACAACCTGATGTACCAGGTGCTGTTCGGCGAGGCCTACGGCAACGACGGCCTGCAACTCAGATGGGTAGCGCCGACCGACCTCTATCTTGCCCTCGGCAGCGAGGCCGGATGGGGCGACGCCTTCCCGGGCAGCGACCGCAACGGCAACGGCGTCAATGCCTACACGCTGTTCGGCCACCTGGGCGGCGACGTCGGTGCCTCGCACAGCTGGCGCGCCGGTCTGTCCTACCTGCGAGCCAGAGCGAAGGACCGCGAGGGCGAGCTTGAGGACATCAATGAGGTCGGAGCCGAAACCTTCTTCAGCGGCACGAGCCGAAACTGGGTCGCGGATTTCGTCTGGAAGTGGGCACCGGACGGCAACCCGCGCGAGCGTAACTTCAGCTTCGCCGCCGAGTACTTCATCCGCGACGAGGACGGCAGCCTGCTGTGCGAGGACAATCTGGCCGACGGCGGAAACTGCAACGGCAATGAGGGGGCCTACGATTCCAGGCAATCCGGCTTCTATGCCCAGGGCGTCTACCAGTTCATGCCGCGCTGGCGCACCGGCTACCGCTACGACCATCTCGACCCCGGCTCGGTCGATTTCGGCACCAACAGCGCCGCCCTCTCGAACAGCAGCCACAAGCCGACGCGCCACTCCCTGATGCTCGATTATTCGCCCTCGGAGTTCTCCCGCCTGCGCCTGCAATACTCGAAAGACAAGTCGATGGAAGGCCTCAGCGAGAACCAGTGGTTCGTGCAGTACATCCACAGCCTGGGCGCCCACGGCGCACACAGTTTCTGAGGTGGGCGCGATGATGAAACGACTGCTGTTTTCACTGATCCTGTGGCTGCCCCTTAGCGCCCACGCCGCCCTGAACGTCTTTGCCTGCGAGCCCGAATGGGCGGCGCTGGCCCGGGAACTCGGCGGCGACGACGTCAAGGTCTATTCCGCCACCACCGCGTTCCAGGATCCTCACCGGATCGAGGCGCGGCCGAGCCTGATCGCGCAGATGCGGCGCGCGGATCTGGTCGTCTGCAGCGGCGCCGAACTGGAAGCCGGCTGGCTGCCGCTGCTGCTGCGCGATGCCGGCAATGCTGCAGTCCAGCCCGGCCGACCGGGTTATTTCGAGGCGACGCAGTTTGTAGTCATGCTGGAGAAACCCGCGCGTCTCGACCGCAGCGGCGGCGACCTGCATGCCGCCGGCAACCCGCATATCCATACCGATCCGCGCAATATCGCCCGGGTCGGCAAGGCACTCGGGGTGCGGCTGGCCGAGATCGATCCTGCCAGGGCAGCCGCTTTTCGCGCCCGCAGCGAGGCATTCGACGCCCGCTGGCAGGAGGCGATCACACGCTGGGAAATCCGCGCCGCCCCAATGAAGAACCTGCCGGTGGCGGTGCAGCACAAATCCTTCAGCTATCTGCTGGCCTGGCTGGGGATGCGCGAAGTCCTCACCCTGGAGCCCAAGCCCGGGATCGAACCCTCGGTCGGGCATCTGGCGCGGGTGGCCGAAACGCTGCAAACCACGCCGGCGAAGATGGTGCTGCGCGCCGCCTACCACAGTCCGCGGCCGGCTGACTGGCTGTCGCAGCGCAGCGGCATCCCTGCCGTGGTCTTGCCGTATACGGTCGGCGGCAGCAAGCAGGCCGACGACCTGTTCGGTCTGTTCGACGACACCCTGGATCAACTGCTGAAAGCCGCGCAATGAACGGTGAGGTCGATCTTGCCGCCTTCGACCCCGGCCTGCTCGCCTGGCCGCTGGCAGCGGGTTTGCTGGTGCTGGCCACCCACGTGCCACTGGGACGGCGGGTGCTGGCGCGCGGCATCATCTTCCTCGATCTGGCAATCGCGCAGATCGCGGTGCTGGGCGTGATCGCGGCGCATGCGCTCGACCTGGCCGCAGAAGCCTGGGCCACCCAGATCGCCGCCGCGACGGCGGCACTAGCGGGCGCCATGCTGCTCGCTGCCTGCGAGCGGCGCTGGCCGGATATACAGGAAGCGCTGATCGGCTCGACTTTCGTTGTTGCGGCAAGCCTCGGGGTACTGCTGCTGGCAGGCGACCCACATGGCGGCGAACATCTGTCGGCCCTGCTGACCGGACAGATCCTCTGGGCAACGCCTGCGCAAGTTGCGCAGATTGCGGGGCTATACGCGGCGCTGCTGGGATTCTGGTGGTGGCGAAGGACAGCAGGCGGCCTCGGCGCGTCGGGTTTCTATCTGATCTTTGCCTTGGCGATCACCGCCTCGGTGCAACTGGTCGGGGTGTATCTGGTGTTCGCCAGCCTGATCCTACCGGCACTGGCAGTGCGTGGCCGACCGGCTCGCCAAGGTGTGCTGATCGCCTGGACGCTTGGCGCATTCGCCTATGCTGCGGGTCTCGCTGCCTCGGCCATGTTCGACTGGCCGACCGGGCCGGCCATCGTGATCGCACTTGCCGGCTTCTCCCTGCTGTTCGCCACCGTGCTGCGGGTTGCCGCTGGGCGGTTGCAGCGCTAGTATCACCCACTCGATACCTAGCGAAACACATCACACTCAGTGGCCATTCCGTTTTTCAGAAAAGGCAAGGACAAGCCTCAAGGGGTCGCCCAGCGGGCTACACCCGAGGTCGCCGCCGGACCGGCCACCACCCAGTGGGGCGACCCGCTGGGGCCCAACAGTGGCATCATCGTCGAGGAAAGCAGCGGCGCACCGCAGTCGGCAGTCGACGAAGCGGCGATCCTTTACGCCAGCGGCCAGGCCGACATGGCCGAAGCCACATTGAGGAAAACCCTTGGAAGCAAGGACCGTCGCGCCTGGAACATGCTGTTCGACCTGTATCGCGTGCAAAACCGCGAAAAGGAGTTCGAGCAGCTTGCCCTCGATTACGCCATGCAGTTCGAGAGCTCTCCGCCGGTCTGGCAAAAGATCGGCGGCGCAACCAAATCCGCATCCGCGAGCCAAGCCAAGACCGAAGCATCCAGCCTCGAGCTGCCCGGCCTGCTCGACAAGGCGGCGGCCGACAAGCTGGGTGATGAACTGGCTGCCGCAGCCGCCAATGTCCAGACGAGAATCGATTTTTCGCGCATCGAGATGATCGACGAAGCCGGTGCGTCCGAATGCACCCGGATACTCGAAGAAGCCCGCAAAGCCAAGCGCCGGCTGCAGGTGAGCGGAGTCGACCGGCTGATAGCCCTGCTGAAGGACCTCAATCGCGCCACCCACAGCCGACCGGCACACTGGCTTTTCCTGCTCGAGCTTTATCAGACCCTGGGGCAGGAAGAAGCTTTCGAGGATCTGGCGGTAGATTACGCTGTGCGTTTCGAGGTTTCGCCCCCGTCCTGGATCGCGGTACGGGGCGCCGAGGTGGTCGAGGCACCGGCAGCCGAGCCGGCAAGCGCAGAGACCGAAATCGAGATGCTGGCGCTGGCTGGCGAGATCACCCCTTCCAATGAGAGCATGCTGCAGAAGTTTTCTGATTATGCCGCCAGCCACGACCCGGTCCTGGTCGACCTGACGCAAGTCACGCGGGTCGATTACGCCAGCGTCAGCAAGCTCATCAGCACCCTGATGCAGTGCCTTGGCAGCGGCAAGAGCATCACCTTGCGCGGACATAACGCCCTGATCCACGAATTGTTCCGGGTCATGGGCATCGACCAGCTGGTCCAGCTCGTTCCGCACCACCCCGACTGACCGGCGACAGCCATGTCCGATGCCCTGATCGCTCAGGCCGCGCTTGCCGCAGCGGTGGCCTGGGGAGCCGGACTACGGCTGTATGCGGTGGTGCTGATTCTCGGCCTCGCCGGGCATTTCGGCGCCATTGACCTGCCGCAGTCGCTGCAGATACTGGCGCATCCGCTGGTCATCGGCATCAGTGGCCTGCTGGCGCTGGCCGAATTCGTCGGCGACAAGATCCCGCTGCTCGACAGCCTCTCGGACAGCATCCACACCTTCATCCGCATCCCTGCCGGCGCGGCCCTGGCCGCAGCCTTTTTCGGCGACAGTGGTGGCGCAGTGCAGACCGCGGCAGCCTTGCTGGGCGGGAGCTTCGCCGCCGGCAGCCATGTCGCGAAAGCCGGCTCGCGTGCCTTCATCAACACTTCGCCCGAACCGGTCAGCAACGTCGCCGCCTCGTTCGGCGAAGAGGCCATGCTCGGCGGCGGACTGTGGCTGGCCATTGCCCATCCGCTGGCCTTCCTCGCCGCGCTCGGCGTATTCATGCTCGCCAGCGTGTGGCTGGCGCGGAAATTGTGGCGCTGGCTGCGCCAGGGCAAACCGTCGAGCGCGCCCGGTTGAGCGTCATCTATAATCCGGCCCCATGGAACAATATCGCGGCACCACCATCCTTTCCGTGCGCCGGGGCAACGAGGTCGCCCTCGGCGGCGACGGCCAGGTCACCCTCGGCAACATCGTCATCAAGGCGACCGCGCGCAAGATCCGTCGGCTCTATCAGGAAAAGGTCCTGGCCGGGTTCGCCGGCGGCACCGCAGATGCCTTCACCCTGTTCGAGCGTTTCGAGGCCAAGCTAGACAAGCACTCCGGCCATCTGTTGAGAAGCGCGGTCGAACTCGCCAAGGATTGGCGTACCGACCGCATGCTGAGGCGACTCGAGGCGATGCTGGCGGTAGCCGATCGTGAGCACTCACTTATCATCACCGGAAACGGCGACGTGCTCGAACCCGAATACGGCATCGCAGCGATCGGCTCCGGCGGCGCCTACGCCCAGTCGGCCGCGCTGGCGCTGCTGCAGAACACCGACCTGCCCCCGCTTGAAATCGTCAGGAAGAGCCTCACCATTGCGGGAGACATCTGCATTTATTCGAACCAGAATCATGTGATCGAAGTGCTAGGGGATAGGGGTCAGGATCTAGGGGCTAGGGAATGAGCGGCCTTCGGCCGCAGCCTGAACAAAAACCCGCGAAGCGACCCCCCCCCTGATCCCTGGCCCCTGAATCCTGACCCCTACCCATGACCCCCAAAGAAATCGTCCACGAACTCGACAAGCACATCGTCGGGCAGGCTGCTGCAAAGCGCGCGGTCGCCGTCGCCCTGCGCAACCGCTGGCGGCGCCAGCAGGTAGGCGATCCCTTGCGCCAGGAAATCACGCCGAAGAATATCCTGATGATCGGCCCGACCGGCGTCGGCAAGACCGAGATTGCCCGGCGCCTGGCGCGGCTCGCCAACGCACCGTTCATCAAGATCGAGGCAACCAAGTTCACCGAGGTCGGCTACGTCGGCCGCGACGTCGACACGATCATCCGCGATTTGATGGAAACCGCGGTCAAGCAGATGCGCGAGCACGCCACGTCCAAGGTGCAGTTCCGCGCCGAGGAAGCTGCCGAGGAACGCATTCTCGACGCGCTGCTGCCGCCGCCACGCAGCGTCGGCTTCGGCGAATCCGAGCCGGCGCGCGAGGAAGGCGCGGCGCGACAGCGCTTTCGCAAGATGCTGCGTGAAGGTGAACTGGACGACAAGGAAATCGAGATCGAAGTCGCTGCGCTTAACCCGAGCATGGAAATCTTTACCCCTCCAGGGATGGAGGATCTGTCGCAGCAACTGCAGGGCATGTTCGCCAACCTCGGCCAAAGCCGCCGGCAAAGCCGCAAGCTGAAAGTACGCGAGGCATTCAGGCTGCTGACGGAAGAGGAGGCCGGGCGACTGATCAACGACGAGGACACCAAGCAGCAGGCGCTGGAAGCGGTGGAACAGAATGGCATCGTGTTCCTCGACGAAATCGACAAGATCGCCACCCGCAGTGACGCCCACGGCAGCGACGTGTCGCGCCAGGGCGTGCAGCGTGACCTGCTGCCGCTGATCGAGGGCACCACCGTCTCGACCAAGTACGGCATGGTGAGGACTGATCACATCCTGTTCATCGCCAGCGGCGCCTTCCACCTGTCCAAGCCGTCCGACCTGATCCCCGAACTGCAGGGACGGCTGCCGATCCGCGTCGAACTTCAGGCCTTGAGCGTGGAGGACTTCGAGCAGATCCTGACGTCCACCGACGCCTGCCTGACGCGGCAATACGAGGCGCTTCTAGCGACCGAGGGGGTGACGCTGAAATTCACCGCCGACGGTATCCGCCGCATCGCCGAGATCGCCTTCGAGGTCAACGAACGCACCGAGAACATCGGCGCGCGCCGACTGCATACAGTGATGGAAAAACTGCTGGAGGACATTTCCTTCGATGCCGGCAGCGTCACCGGCGAATACGTAGTCGATGCCGACGTCGTCACCACGCGCTTGGCTGCGCTCGCAGCACGCGAAGATCTTGCGCGCTACGTGCTTTGAGGCCTCGCGCTGGCTCCGGCAGAAGCGGACCATCGGCTGTCCGGGCGATCCCGCCTCATAAAGCATCCGGCTGCCCCTTGTTTATCAGCGACCCCGTTTCAATATTCTAATTCGCAGTGGAGCACGACATGCAGCAAGCAGGACGCGGTCAAAACGTCCCTTCCCTGCGCCAGACCCTTGGCGCCTGGGTGGAGTCAAAGCGGGTACAGAACTTCATCATCGGCCTGATCGTGATCAACGCCATCATCCTCGGGATGGAAACCTCGCCGACGATCATGGCGCACATCGGCCCCCAGTTGCTCGCCCTCGACAAGCTGATTCTCGGCGTGTTCGTGGTGGAGATCGGCCTCAAGCTCATTGCCCAGGGACCGGGCTTCTTCCGCCGCGGCTGGAATATTTTCGATTTCATCGTAGTGGGCGTTGCCCTGGTGCCCGCCAGCGGTCCGCTGGCGATACTGCGCGCGCTGCGTGTCCTGCGGGTGCTGCGCCTGCTGTCGATGCTGCCACGGCTGCGCTTCGTGGTGGAGGCACTGCTGCACTCCCTGCCGGGCATCGGTTCCATCGCCCTGTTGATGGTGGTGATCTACTACGTGGCCGCGGTCATGGCCACCGGACTCTTCGGTGCCAGCCATCCGCAATGGTTCGGCAGCATCGGCCATTCCATGTACACCCTGTTCCAGATCATGACCCTGGAAAGCTGGTCCATGGGCATCGTGCGGCCGGTGATGGAGGACTACCCCTACGCCTGGATGTTCTTCATCCCCTTCATCCTGATCGCCACTTTCACCGTGCTGAACCTGTTCATCGCCATCATCGTCGATGCCATGCAGACCATGCACGAGCAGGTAGTCAAGCGCGAAGAAGCCGAAATCGCCGAGGTCTTGCACAGCGAGGGTACCCACATCGAGCAGGAATTGCGTGCCGTTCGCGAGGAGCTGCGGTCGCTGCGGACGATGCTGGCACAGGGGAGGAGCCTGCCGGACTGACACCGCGTCCAGCGGGGGATTGCATGTCCCGTATTGCCTGCGGACGCGCCGGATCGGGACAGATGCGGCGTCTTTTCAATGCACTAATGCAGCCATCGACATTACTTATTTGGCTGCCCACTGCTACAGGCGGAAAATTGCCCGGTTAAGCAAACTTTATCTGGAGACATCCATGGCCACCCGCGACACCCTCACCCCCAAAGAAGCCCAATGCAGCGGCGGTGCCGATTACGCGGCACTCGCGCTGGAAGCACTGCAGGAACCGGCTGACGCGGCCTACGCGAAAGAACTGATGGACCGCGTGGCCGACGACTGCCAGTTCACCAAAGACCTGGCGGCGTGCGCCATCGTCTACAAGGCGCTTGGCGAGCAGGACCGTGCAGAGGAATTGCTGCAGACCGCCGAGGACTACTGCATGAGCGGCGAGGAGCAGGTCGCCCTGGCCGAGGCCAAGTTCAAGGTGCTGGGCGACAAGGCCGCCGCGGTGAGCGCCTATGAAAAGGCCCTGAAGGAAACCAGCAACCTCGATCCGCTGATCGACCTGGCAGAGAACGTGATGAGCGTGATCTCCGACAGCGCCTTCGCCAAGAAGGTGCTGGAAAAGGCCGAGGCGAAAGTCTCACGCGCGGTCGAATTCAGCAAGCTCGCCGCGGCGTCGGCAGACCACCTGCTCGACAAGGACTACGCATCGGCTATTTTCAACAAGGCTGCAGAAAAGCTCTCGACCGTGCCTGACCTGCTGTCGCTGGCGGGCGAGGTCACCAAGACCCTGGGCGACCCGGCTCGCGCCAAGGCCTTGTACCAGCGCGCACTCGATGCCGCAACCGACTTTACCGCCGCCAAGACCCTGATCGAATCGGCCAAGCAGGCGGGTGATGATGCGTTCATGCAGTCCGCCCTGAAGAAGGCCGGAGACATGGCCAGCGCCACCGGCGAATACATCGAGCTCGCCGAAGGCCTGGCCAGCGTCGGCGACAAGCCGGGCGCCGCGGCGCTGCTGGACCGTGCCGAGGATGCTGTCGCCGGCTTGGACGAAATGCAGAAGCTGGTCACGGCGGTCGAAGCCCATCTGGCGGATGACGCCGAACGCCTGGCCCGGGTCAAGGCCAAGCTGGAAAAGCGTCAGGCCAACCACGCGCGCTACCTGGAATTCCAGCAACTGGAAAAGGAAGCCAACAGCGTCAAGCAGTTCATCACCCTCGCCGACCGCGTAGCCGTCGAGCTCGAAGACCCCTTCTACGCTGCCAAGCTGATTGATTCAGCGGAAAAGCTGCTGGACGGCAGCAGCTACCAGTTCTCCCGCTACAAACCGGTGATCCTGGCGGTCGACCGCAACCTCGACGACAAGGACTGGCTGGGGCGGCTACTCGACACCGCTGCGGAAAACGCCACCGACTCGATTTCCTTCAAGGACCTGGCCGCGACCGCCGCTCAGCTGAAGCATCGCGAACTCGGTGTCTCCAAGGCACGGGCTTATCTGGCCGCGCGCGAGAGCGCGCTGGATTCCGACGCCAATGCCTCGGTCTACGACTACGCCAAGCTTGCCGAAGCCAGCTTTGCCGCCAAGGACACGGATGCCGCCGCTCGCCTGCTGGAAGCCGCACGCGCCAAAGCCAACGACCACTTTGCCCTGACCCACGTCGGCCGTCTGTATGCGTCGATGGGCAACAGCGGCAAGGCCGACGAACTCTTCGCCGCCGCCGCGGCAGCCTGTGCCAGCGGTGATGCCTGCATCCAGTTCATCGACCGTCTCAAGGGCTACGCCCTGCCCGCCGAAACCCTGCGCAAGTGGTATGCCGAATGCGGCGCGAAACTCAAGTCGCCTGCCGACAAGCTGCGCTGGGCGGAAGGCATCGCCGATGCGCTCAACGACAAGCAATGGGCGAGCGAAGTCTACGGCGAACTCGCCGGTCAATTCAGTGGCGCCGATGCCGCACGTTTCGAACTCAGCCGCCGCTCGCGCGCCGACCTGAACTATTTCGGCACCACCCGCCGCCATTAACCAGCGACTTGCCGCTTTAGCGGTTTAGTCGATTGGCTATGCAG
>JBAPWR010000325.1:0-2202 GCA_049283775.1 Thiobacillus sp. | reverse complement strand
TCTGCTCGGCCTCGTGCTTGGCATCCCTGAGCACCGTCAGGTGCTGGAAGGGGACGCGGTAGGCGTCGGCCAGCCAGCGCGTGTCCTCGTGGTTGCTGAGGATGATCGGCAACTCGCAGTGCAGTTCGCCGCTCTGGTAGCGATACAGCAGGTCGGCCAGGCAGTGGTCGAATTTCGAGACGAAGAGCGCCAGACGCGGCTTCCTCGCCGATTCGGCGACTCGCCACTGCATGCCGAAGCGCTCGGCGATCGGCTCGAAGGCGTTGGCGAAATCGGCGAGATCGAGATTGAAGTTCGCCAGATCCCATTCCACCCGCATCAGGAACAGCTTCAGTTCGGCGTCCTGATGCTGGTCGGCATGCAGGATGTTGGCATCGTGCAACAGCAGGAAATCCGCGATCGCGGCGACCAGACCCTTCTGGTCGGGACAGGAAATCAGCAGGACGGCGGTGTGACGCATGGGGGAGACGGTGCGGAAGCGCGTGTGGTTTCCACGCAATCATAACCAGAATTTCCCCGATAATCGCACGGTGATGTCCGGCTGCAATTTGTCCGAGTGGGCAGACGGGTTAAAATCGCCGGGGTTTATTAGCGGCTGTTAATAAACTAAATTTATGCAGTGCGTCCCGTCATGAATGGGGCGATCCAGAGGTTAAATCATGTCCTATTTCTCTACCGACTCCCTCGCAGTCAGTCTTACCCTGATTGTCCTTCTCGTCTTTTCCATCGTGACCTGGATGCTGATCGTGTCGCGGTTCTGGAGCAATCTGCGCAGCGGCAAGTTCGATGCCGCGTTCAGGAAAGCCTTCTGGGCGGCCAAGGACCTGCACGAAGGCGAAGCCGTGGCGCGTGCCCACAAGGGCGACCTGGCGAAGCTGACGTTGAGCGGATTCGAGGCGCTGGCGCAGAACCGTGAGGTCAGCCTCAGCCTAGACAGCCTCGGCGACCGCAAGGACATCCTCGAGCGCACCCTGCGCAGCGAGCTGCAGCAGCTGCAGCACCGCAAGGAATACGGCCTGATGGCGCTCGCCAGCATCGGCAGCACCGCGCCCTTCGTCGGCCTGTTCGGTACCGTGTGGGGCATCATGAATGCGCTCAAGGACATCAGCCTGGCGACTTCGGCCAGCCTCGACATCATCGCCGGCCCGGTCGGCGATGCGCTGCTGGCGACGGCTTTCGGCATCGCCACGGCGATTCCGGCCGTCCTGGCCTACAACTATGGCTTGCGCCGGGTGCGGACCAGCGTCGCCGGCCTCGACCAGTTCGCCACCGACTTCCTCCACCTGGTGATGAAGACGCCTTATCGCCCCGAGGGTAAATAAGATGGCGCTGCTGCCCCAGTCCGATTACACGCCGATGAGCGAAATCAACGTCACGCCGCTGGTCGACGTGATGCTGGTGCTGCTGGTCATTTTCATGGTGACCGCCCCGTTCCTGCTGCAGGCGGTGCCGGTCAATCTGCCGAAGACCGCGCCGGTGGCCAAGCTCGAGCCGGTGAAGAAGGTCGAACTGATCATCGCTGCCGACGGCCAGATCTATGTCGACCAGGAGCAGGTCGCTGGCGAGGACCTGGAAACGCGCCTGCAAGCCCTGCTGCAGGCCAATCCCGATACCAGCGTGCAGATCAAGGCGGATTACCGCGTGGTCTACGGCCGCATCGCCGAAGTCATGGCGGCGGTCAGCCGCTCGGGCATCACCCGTCTGTCGTTCGTGACAGCATCAGAACGAGTCAATGCCGCGCCCTGAACGATTTCAATGGTTGCGCCGCGATGGCGCACCGCTGGCCGTTTCGCTCATCCTGCATGTCATCGTGCTGCTGCTGATCGCGCCGTGGCTGGTGGTGCGCACCATTCCCGACGAGCCGATCGAGGTCGAGGTGATGCTCGAGCCGCTGGAGAGCGCTCGCCAGACCACTCCGCCGGATCCGGCAGCGCGCCGTTCTGCCCAGACGCGCCCCGAGCCTTCGCCGGCGAAGCCGGTGCCGGTGAGGACCGTCGAGGTCGAACTGGAAAGCGAGCCGGACGAAACCCGCCAGGCAGAAGTCGCCGATGAGTCGGCCGGCAGCGGCATGTCGGGAAGCGGGGTGCCATCGCTGCAGGAGGCCGCCGGCCTGAGCGGCTCGCAGGCCGGCAACGTGGCACCCTCGAACGCTGCCGGCGAGTCCTCCGGCGTGACCGCCCTCGGCAAGACCCCGAGCCAGGC
>JBAPWR010000324.1:0-4525 GCA_049283775.1 Thiobacillus sp. | reverse complement strand
GCCGAGATCACCGTGGTGGCGCCGGAGCGTGATCGCAGCGGGGCATCGAATTCGCTTACCCTCGACCGGCCGCTGATGCTGCGGCAGGCGCCAAGCGGTTTCTACTACGTCAATGGCACGCCGACGGACTGTGTTCATCTGGCCGTCACTGGCATGCTCGATCATCTGCCCGACATGGTGATTTCCGGCATCAACCACGGCTCCAACATGGGTGACGACACGATCTATTCTGGCACCGTGGCGGCTGCCACCGAAGGCTATCTTCTGGGAATACCCGCGATCGCGGTATCGCTCGCCAACCATAACGCCAAGCATTTCGACACCGCGGCGCGGGTGGTCAGCGACCTGGTGCAGCGCATCCAGCGCCAACCGCCGACCGAGCCGATGCTGCTCAACGTCAACGTGCCGGATCGGGCCTGGGACGACTTGAGCGGCATGTTGATAACCCGTCTCGGCAAGCGCCACAAGGCCGAATCGGTGGTCAAGACCACCAACCCGCGCGGCCAGGTCGTCTACTGGGTGGGGGCTGCGGGTGCCGCCCAGGACGCCGGCGAGGGGACCGACTTTCACGCGGTCGCCAACGGCCAGGTCTCGATCACGCCGCTGCAGATGGACCTCACCCGCTTCGGCCAGATGGAAAGCGTCAACGCATGGTTGAAGCAGTGAATTCCCGCGCCGGCATCGGCATGACTTCGGCGCGCACCCGCGGCCGCATGATCGAGCGTCTGCGCGAACAGGGCATCCGCGACGAGATGGTGCTGGCGGCAATGGGCATGGTGCCGCGCCACCTGTTCGTCGACCAGGCGCTGGAATCGCGCGCCTATGAGGACACCGCGCTGCCGATCGGCTTCGGACAGACCATCTCCAGCCCTTACGTGGTGGCGCGCATGGGCGAGCTGGCGCGCAACGGCCGCGAACTCGTGCGGGTGCTCGAGGTCGGCATGGGCTGCGGCTATCAGGCGGCAGTGCTGGCGAAGCTTGCGCGCGAAGTGGTGTCGGTCGAGCGCATCGCCTCGCTGGTCGGCAAGACCCGCGCCCGCCTGCGCGAACTCCGCATCAACAACGTCAAGCCCAAGCACGGTGACGGCATGGCAGGCGTCCGCGATCTTGCGCCCTTCGATGCGATCGTCGTCGCCGCGGCCTTTGCCGAGGTGCCCGAGGCGCTGAAACAGCAACTGGCGGAAGGCGGGCGCCTGGTGATGCCGCGCGGCGGCCAGGCGCAAATGCTGTGCGTGGTCGAGCGGATTGGCGACCAGTTCGTCGAACATCTTCTCGAGGAGGTCAAGTTCGTCCCCTTGCTGCCGGGGGTGGCATGAGGGCGGTCTGGCTGTTGCTGCTGCTGACCCTGACGGCGTGCAGCGCACGCGGCCCGGCGCCGGTCACCGATCGTGCTCGTTCGCCGTCCGCGGCAGAGTCGAATGCCAGGAAACCCGTGGCGAGCAGCGTGGCCACTGCCCCCCGTCCGGTGACCCCGCAGATCGCGCCCTCGACTACCGGCTTTCACACGGTTCGCCGCGGCGACACGCTTTTCGCCATCGCTTTTGCCAATAGCGTGGATTTTCGCCAACTGGCCGAGTGGAACACTCTCGAGTCGCCGGATCTGATCCGGGTCGGTCAGGTATTGCGTCTGACGCCACCCGAGCCCGCGCCCGTCGAGAGCAGCGTCGAGGTCACCGCGCTGGCCGCCGACCCGCTGCCGCAGGCGCAGCCGCTGGCCGAGACGCCCCTTTTGCGCGAGCCGCAGGCAATATTGCTGACTTACAGCGATACCAACTGGGCACAGGTGTCGGGAACGCCGATCCAGCTTCCTGCTCCGCAGCCGCCTCCGCCGCCGGTCGCGGTCACGGTCCCGCCAGCGCCGCTCAGCGAAGCCGTCGAAACATGGATGTGGCCGGCGCAGGGCAAGCTGATCGGCCGCTTCGGTGCGGCCGGCGGCAAGGGCATCGATATCGCCGGGACGCGCAACGCGCCGGTGGTCGCAGTCGCGCCGGGCAAGGTGGTATACAGTGGCGTTGGCCTGCGCGGCTACGGTCGCCTGCTCATCATCAAGCATCCCGGGGAGTTTCTCAGTGCCTATGCGCACAATGAGGAAATGCTGGTCAAGGAGGGCGACTCGGTGGCGGCTGGTCAGAAAATCGCATTGATGGGCGACAGCGATGCCGACCAGGTCAAGCTGCATTTCGAGATTCGCCGGTACGGCAAGCCACTCGATCCACTGAAGTATCTGCCGGAGCGCTCATGAGTGCCGATTCCGAAGACGACAACGACGCTCTGATTCCAGGCGAGGCCGACGAGCCGGAATCCCTGCAGCCGCCCAGCGAGGCGGATGAACTGGCGACCGCCATCCTTGGTGAGGCCCAGGTCGACGTCACCCAGCTGTATCTCAACGAAATCGGCCAGGCGCCGCTGCTGACCGCCCAAGAGGAAGTCGAATTGTCGCGTCGCAGCCTGCAGGGCGACTTCGAGGCGCGGCAGACGATGATCGAGCGCAACCTGCGGCTGGTGGTCAACATCGCCAAGCACTACGCCAACCGCGGGCTGACCCTGCTCGACCTCGTCGAGGAGGGCAATCTGGGGCTGATTCACGCGTTGGAAAAATTCGATCCCGAGCGCGGCTTCCGCTTCTCCACCTACGCGACCTGGTGGATCCGCCAGAACATCGAGCGCGCGATCATGAACCAGTCGCGCACCATTCGCCTGCCGGTCCATATCATCAAGGAACTCAACATCTACCTGCGTGCCCACCGCCATCTCGAAACCCATGGGGTGACCGATCCAAGCGCCGAGGACATCGCCAACCTGACCAGCCATCCGGTCGAGGACGTGCGCCGCATCATGCAGCTGAACGAGCGCGTCGCCTCGCTCGATGCGCCGCTCGACGTCGATCCCACGCTGTCGCTCGGCGAGGCGATCGCCGACGACAATGCCCATCTGCCCGAAGACATCCTGCAACTCGAGGAAATCGAACGCCACGTCCAGGAATGGATGGCGCAACTCAACGACAAGCAGCGCTGGGTGATCGAGCGGCGCTTCGGTCTCAACGGCCTCGAGGCCTGCACCCTCGAGGACCTGGCGCTGGAGCTCAAGGTCACGCGCGAACGGGTGCGGCAGATCCAGATGGAGTCGCTGCGTCTGCTGCGGCAACTGCTGCGCCGCCGTGGAGTGAGCAAGGATCAATTGTTCTGATGGCGCGCATCGCCTATCTGACGCATCCTGACTGCCTGCGCCACGATGTCGGGCCGTGGCATCCCGAATCGCCACGGCGCGTCCAGGCGATCGATTCCGCGCTGCGCGGCGCACCCTGGTTCGACCAGTTGCTGTCCCTGCTGCCGCCCTACGCCACCAATGAGCAATTGCTGCGTGCTCACAGCGCGGACCATCTGGAACGGGTGCGCGAGGCGGTGCCGCAGGAAGGCGTGAACTGGCTCGACGCGGATACTGGCCTCAATCCCTTCAGCTGGGACGCCGCACTGGCCGCCAACGGGGCGGTGGTGCGCGCGGTCGACGCGCTGATGAGCGGCGAGGCGACGCGTGCCTTCTGCAATGTCCGTCCGCCCGGTCACCACGCCGAGGCCGACAGGGCGATGGGTTTCTGCCTGTTCAACAATCTCGCGGTCGGGGTGCGGCACGCGCTGCAAGGCCATGCGCTCGAGCGCATGGCCATCGTCGACTTCGATGTCCATCACGGCAATGGCACCGAGGAGATTCTGCGCGATGAGCCGCGGGTGCTGCTGTGCTCCAGTTTCCGTCACCCGTTCTATCCATACAGCGGCAGTCAGCCGCATCCGGGCTTCATTCCCGCGCCGCTGCCGCAAGGCGCCGACGGCGCCGTGTTCCGCAGCGCCGTGAGCCAGTTGTTCCTGCCGGAACTTGAGGCTTTCCGGCCGCAGCTGATATTCGTCTCGGCCGGATTCGACGCTCATCGCGACGATCCGCTGGGTGGGCTCATGCTGGTCGAGGACGACTACGCCTGGATCACCCGTGAACTCTGTGCACTGGCCGATCGCCACGCTCGCGGGCGGGTGATCTCGGTGCTCGAAGGCGGCTACGATCTCGACGCGCTTGGCCGCTCGGCCGTGGCGCATGTGGGGGCGATGCTGTGATCGCCTGGCAGCAGGTTCGCACGGTCCTGCTCGACATGGACGGTACCCTGCTCGACCTGCATTTCGACAACCATTTCTGGCTCGAGCACATGCCGCGCCGCTACGCCGAGTATCACGGACTGGAGCAGGAAACTGCACGCGCGCACCTGACGGCGCATTACCAGCGCCATAGCGGCACGCTCAATTGGTACTGCCTGGATTTCTGGAGCAGCGAACTGGCGCTCGACATCGTCCAGCTGAAGCAGGAAGTCGCCCATCTGATCGCGGTGCGTCCCGACGTGCCAGCCTTCCTGCAGGCCTTGCGGACGAGCGGCCGGCGGGTGGTGATGGTGACCAATGCCCACCCCAAGAGCCTCGACCTGAAGATGCGTGAGACCGGCATCGACGCCTATTTCGACGCGCTGATTTCTTCGCATCAGGTC
>JBAPWR010000323.1:0-1714 GCA_049283775.1 Thiobacillus sp. | reverse complement strand
TTCTTCATCGTGCCGGACGAGCGGTCGAGTTCGCGCGCGCCGTAGGGGCAGGCCCACGAGCAGTAATTGCAGCCCATGCACTTGTCCTGGTCGATCAGCACGATGCCGTCCTCGGCACGCTTGTAGGAGGCGCCGGTCGGACACACGGTGACGCAGTCGGCATCCTCGCAATGCATGCACGACATCGGAAAGTTGACGGTCTTGTTGTAGGGATATTCATCGACCTCGAAGTGGCGGATGCGGTTGAACCACACCCCCGATGGCTCGGCACCGTAGGGCTGATAATCCGACAGCGGGCCGATGGTGCCGGAGGCGTTCCATTCCTTGCAGGCGATGGCGCAGGCATGGCAGCCCACGCATACGTCGAGGTCGATGACCAATCCAAGTCTCATGTTGTGCTCGCTCTATATCTTTCTCAGGCTGCTCAGTTCTTCTCGTGGCTGCGCGCGTCGTAACGCAGCACGTCGGGGCGTTCGTAACGCTCGTCGCCCGGTAAAGGTTTCAGCGCATCGGACTGCGGCCATGAGCCGGTTTCGCCCGGCGCCGCTTTCCATATCCGCACGCGCAGGTCGAACCACGCCGCCTGGCCGGTCACCGGGTCGGAGTTGGTGACGCGGCGCTCGCCGGATTTTTCCGGCAGCAATTCCGAGATCAGGTGATTGAGCAGGAAACCCTTTGTCGCCTCGGAGGCGTTTTCCTTCAGGCCCCACGCGCCCTTCTGCTTGCCGATGGCGTTCCAGGTCCAGACCGTGTCTTCCTGTGTGCCTTCCATGGTCTTGAGCTGGCAGCGGATCTTGCCGTTGTGCGACTCGACCCAGATCCAGTCGTAGTCTTTCAGACCCATTTCGGCCGCCTTGCGCGCGTTCATGTACATATAGTTCTGCGCCATGATCTGGCGCAGCCAGACGTTCTGCGAATCCCAAGAGTGGTACATGAACATCGGCCGCTGGGTCAGCGCGAAGAACGGGTATTCCTGCGCGTCCACCCGCTGCTGCTCGAGCGGCTCGTACCACATCGGCAGCGGATCGAAGTACTTCACCAGACGCTCGCGGTCGACCGGGTTGGTCGGCTGCGGGCCATCGTAAAGACCTTGCCCGGCGAGGCGAAACTTCTGCAGCGGCTCGGAATAGAACTGCATGATGATCGGCTCGACCTTGCCGACGAAGCCGACGTCGGCGGCGACCTCAAGGTAATCGCGGTTGACGTAGCGCATGTACTTCTGGTTGTCCGGCCAGTGGTGGGCGAAGAAACTCTGGTGCTCGATGTATTTTTCCCACTGCTGCGGATTGGGCTCGCCCTTGAGGAACTTGTCGCCGTCCTTGCCGCGCCAGCCGGCGAGAAAGCCGACACCCGGCGAGCGCTCGTAGTTGACGATGAAATCGGGGTAGTCCTTGAACTTGCGCGTGCCATCCGGCTTGGTGAAAGCCGGGAACCTCAGCCGCGAGGCGAGCTCGACCATGACCTCCTGCCAGGGCCGCACGTCGCGGTCGGGCTTGACCAGCGGATAGCGGATGGCATCGGCCGCGGCATCCGGTTCGGAGATCGGACGGTCGAGCAGCGAGATGCAGTCGTGACGCTCCAGATAAGTCGTGTCCGGCAGGATCAGGTCGGCGAAGTTGGTCATCTCCGAGTGGAAGGCGTCGATCACCACCAGGAACGGAATCTTGTATTCGCCGAAGTTCTCCGGATCCTTGGCACGCAGCATGTCCTGGAT
>JBAPWR010000322.1:0-2893 GCA_049283775.1 Thiobacillus sp. | reverse complement strand
GTTGTGGGAGGACGGCCAGGCTGCACCGTTCGCGCCCGTGGCGCTGCACCAGGCCTGGTCGCAGGGCATCAATTCACCATCGAGTTCGGCTGTCGGCCGTCTGTTCGACGCTGCCGCAGCGCTGTGCGGCGTGTGCAGCCATGCCAGCTTCGAGGGCGAGGGCCCGATGCGGCTGGAAGCCCAGGTTTCGGCAAGTGCAGGTTGCGTCGTCGAGCTGCCGCTGCAACGCGACGCCGATGGCCTGTGGCGAACCGACTGGGCGCCGCTCCTGCCGATGCTCGGCGACGATACCCTGCCCGCCGCCGAGCGCACCGCCCGCTTCCATCTCAGCCTGGCGCAGGCGCTGGTCGACCAGGCCAGCCAACTGCGCGAGCAAACCGGCATAGGCTCGGTCGGCCTAACCGGCGGTGTGCTGCAGAACCGCCGGCTCGCCGAGGCCGCGATCGAGCGTCTCGAATCCGCGGGCTTCGACGCGCATCTGCCGCGCCGTATCCCGGTCAACGATGCCGGGTTAAGCTTCGGCCAGGTCACCGAATTCCTTCACCGATCAAACCCATGAACGACACCCGCATCCTCCTCGCGCACGGCAACGGCGGCCGCCTGATGCGCGAGCTCATCGCCGAGATCTTCGCCCGTCACCTCGCCAACCCGCTGCTCGACACCGACGCCGACGCGGTGACGCTGCCGGCGTTCGACGGCGAACTCATGGTCACCACCGACGGCTTCACCGTGCAGCCGCTGGAGTTTCCCGGCGGCAACCTCGGCTCGCTCGCGGTGCACGGCGTGGTCAACGACCTCGCGGTGGCCGGCGCCGATCCGCGCTACCTCACCCTGTCGGCGCTGATCGAGGAAGGGCTCGAAGTCGATGTGCTGGACCGGCTCATCGCCAGCTTTGCCGCCGCGGCGCGGGAAAGCGGCGTGGCGGTGGTCGCCGGCGACACCAAGGTGGTGCGCCGCGGCGAAGGCGGTGGTTTGTACCTGTCGGTGGCGGGCATCGGCGTGAGGCGCGCCACAGCGCCGCTCGACATCGAGTCCATCGTGCCCGGCGACGTGGTGCTGGTGTCCGGCCCGGTCGGCGACCACGGCATCGCGGTGATGCTGGCGCGCGAGCAGTTCGGCCTGTCGGGCGATTTGAGTTCCGACTCGGCTTCGGTGCTGCCGCTGGCGCAGGCGGTACGCGACCTCGCCGGCCTGAAGTTCATGCGCGACCCGACGCGCGGCGGGCTGGCCACCGTCGCCCATGAAGTCGCGCGCGCCTGCGGCCATGGCGTGGCGCTAGAACAAGGAGCCGTGCCGCTGCGTCCGGAGGTTGTTTCGGTGTGCGAAATGCTCGGCTACGATCCTTACTACCTGGCTTGCGAGGGCCGCATCGTCGCGGTCGCCGACGCTTCCTCCGCCGACGAAATCCTCGCGCGCTGGCAGGCGCTGCCCGCAGGCTCCGGCGCCCGCATCATCGGCCGCATCGAGGCAGGGGAGAGCCGGGTGATCCTGCAAACCGAACTCGGCGGCCGTCGCATCCTCGACGAACTGGAAGACGACCCGCTGCCGCGGATCTGCTGAATCGAGGCCTGAAACTTCGGGCTTGACCGACAGCCCGGGGCCGCAATACTTTGCGGCATGGCTTCGGCGTCCCTTTTCCCTTCCCTCCAAGAAATGCAGTCGACCCCGATTAAATGACGGCGATGCTGAACACCGATCGCGCCGCCACCAGGAGATCAGCGTTGCGAATCTCTGGACTTGGCGGCATCTTCCGACCCCTCGTGCTGGCAGCCTCGATTCTCGCGACCCTCGTCGCTCAGGCCGCGGAACCTCCGCAGCCGCTCTACCTGCGCAATTCGAATCCGCTGCTGCAGACGCTCGGCGCACCCGCGATGCAGGGCGGTGAACTGACGCCGGCCGGCTCGCTGGAGTCCCGCTGGATATTGAACATGGCGAACCATGCCGACAGCGGTCTGGACGACGGCGAAGAAGCGGTGTTCGACGGCGAGAGCTACTACCTCGCGCTCGAACTGCGCTACGGTGTGAATCCGCGCCTGGAAGTGGGAGTGGACCTGCCGCTGGTCGCCCACACCGGCGGTGCCTTCGATAATCTGATCAATGACTGGCATGAGCTTCTCGGGTTTTCCAATGACGAACGCCAGGGGCCCGAAAACGAGTTGCGGCTGTTCCATCAACGCAACGGCGTCACCAGTTATGACATCGACGAATCCGGCGTGGGTCTCGGCGACATCCGCCTTGTGGCGGCATATCGCCTCGCCGGCAGCGACGGTCGTGCCCTGGCCCTGCGTGCCCAGGCCGAATTGCCGACGGGCGACGCCGAGCGCCTGCGTGGCAACGGTGCGGTCGACTTTGCACTGGTGCTCGATGCGACGGATCGGCACAGCTTCGCCGCTTCACGGGTGAGCCTGTTCGGACGCGTCGGAATCGTCGCTCCGGGTTCGGGCGACCTGCTGAATGATCAGCGGCAGGATTGGGTTCCATTGGTCGGTACCGGGCTCGCCTGGCGATGGACCGAGCGGATCGACCTGCATGCGCAACTGGACTACGACGGCGCCTACTTCGACAGCCACCTGGACGAACTCGAAAGCTCGACGCGGCTCAGCTTCGGAGGAAGCTACCGCTTCGGCCAGCAAGGCCCGCGACTATCGATCGCCCTGACGGAGAACCTGTTCTCCGACTCGACGCCGGACTTCGGCCTCTACTTGGTCTTGACGAACCGCAGATAAAAGCATGGAAAGTCGACGCAAGAATCTCCGCGCGCTCGCTGTAATAGACGAGAGAGGTAGGGCAGAAAAGCGCGGCGCCTTCCGCCACATGCAATCGCGCCGCCTCTTACGTCTCCATGGCCCATGGCCCATCCCGGAAAACCATAGGAAAAAGCGCACCCCCGGAT
>JBAPWR010000321.1:0-1588 GCA_049283775.1 Thiobacillus sp. | reverse complement strand
GCGTTCGTTTCCCCACGTTGCAGGAAAGGCGCGAACAGCCTCGCCGCATTGTCGTGCAGGAGATTGCTGCGCAGCGGCTCGGGAAGCGCCCCGGTCCAGGCGCGGATCTGCTCCACCACGGCTTCATAGTGCTGCCAGCGGTTGACGCTGAAGGTGTCCACCGCCGCGACGAAGCGATCCGGGTAGCGCTCGAACAGGGCGCGCCATTCCGGCAGCAACCGGCCGCCGGGCGCGATGCGTTCGTCGCGCACCGAGGTGTCGATCCACAGTTGCTGCGGATGGCGCTCGAGCATCCGCGCCAGGCGCTGCGGCTGCGGCTGCGTTCCCAGATGCGCCCACAGCACCCTGATTTCGGGCGCCAGTTCGAACGCGCGGCTCACCACTTCCTCGTCGCCGTGGATCATCAGCACCAGCCGCTGCGCATCGGCGAGCTTCACCAGCCGTTCGAACACCGGGTTGCGCGCGTCGGCGGCGAACAGGTGCAGTTCGCCGATGCCCGCCCAGCGGCCTTCGCCCAGCCAGGCTGCAACCCGGTCCGGCAGCGACGGGTCGCGCATCCAGTTGCTCTTGTCGCGGTCCGAGCCGTACACCCCGAGCAGCGGAATCACCCGCTGCGGCGCGTGGCGGTAAAGCTGTTGCGCCAGTTGCGGTGGCGAACTCGTCACCACCAGCCGGCTCACCTTCGCGGCGTCGAGCTTTTCCATCACCGCAGCGGGCGACAGGGCTTGCGCGTCCGGCGTGGAATAGTGGGCATGGGCGTCGATCATCGGTGCCAGCGGCGGGCCGGAAGCCGCGGCCGGCAGGCTCGCCCCGGCGAGCATGGCCACCATCAGCGTGAGGAAAGATGCGCGTCGGCTCATATGCCTCTGAGTCAGCCTTCGAGCCGGCAGGTTCCCGGAGAGGTCCCCTAGATCGGACAGGATTGGCCGATCGTGTTGCCCCTGACCCAGAAGTCGAATCCCTTGGTGAGGAATTCGTCCCACGGCAGGTAGTGCGAACCGTCGCAGGAAAAGGTCAGGCTGACCATGCCGTTGAAGAGATTGAGCGAACCGGCGCGCAGGTAGAAGGTCTCGTCGATGAAGCGCAGCGCGCTCAGTGCGTCGAGTACCGGGCGGATCTTGTCCCTGGGGACGGCGGCGTCGGCCGGGTAGGGGCGGCCCGGGTAGCTCAGGCAGGTGTCGGGGTCGGTCAGCGCGTCGATGTCGAGCAGGCGATAGCGGTAGGGATCGTCGATCACCCAGATGGTGGCGCGGCTGCTGGAGAAATGCAGCTTGCCGTGGAAGATGCCGTGGCCTTCCATCAACTCGGCCATGACGCTGATCACGGTATCGATGTTCTGGTCCATCTGGCTGTCGCTGCGGGTCTGGTGGAAGACCGCGCCGCGAATTGCCGGGTCGCCCTTGATCTGGCGCCAGGTCTTGGGTTCCTCGTAGAGCTCGGCGGTGATCGGCAGGTTGCGCAGGTCGAAGTCGGCGCCGACGAAACCGAGCACGCGGCCATCGGCATCGCGCACGATCTGAATTGCGGTCAGAGAGGGGCGCTTGGCGCGCAGGCTGATGTAGGCCTGCGACAGCAGGAAGCCTTCGCT
>JBAPWR010000320.1:0-2884 GCA_049283775.1 Thiobacillus sp. | reverse complement strand
GTCACCTGCTGGGCACGGCCTTCGGCTGGGGCGGAAATCCCGAAGAAGCCGCTATGTACGACAACGATGTTCCGGAAAAGAACGACGGCAAGACACCCTACGTGGTCACCGTCAAGGACGTGCCTGTCAACGGCTTCTGGTCCATTACCGTCTACAACAAGGATGGGTACATGGAGAAGAACGACCAGAACGTCAATTCCTACAACAACGTGACCGCCAAAAAGAACACGGACGGAAGCATCACGATCAATTTCGGTGGTGGCCCGGACGCCATCAACAACCTGCCGATCACTCCCGGTTGGAACTACATCGTGCGGATGTATCAGCCGAAGCAGGAGATCATCAACGGGACTTGGGGCTTTCCCAAGGCGCAATCGTTGGACTAGTGGATAGAGTGCGTGAACATCAGTAAGGCAACCACCGTCACAGGGCGGTAAACCAAAAAGTGAGAAGAAAAGTGAAGACAATGACAACCGTGTCCGTGAAGACAATCGCATTGGTGCTTGCGCTTGCGCTGCCGGGTGCCATGACGCCGGCTTTTGCCCAACAGGAAGTTGCCCTGAAGGATCCTGTCCAGGTCGAGATTGAGAACTGGCGCGGCAGGGCCTTCTACGAAATTCTGTTCTTGAACCGCCAGGCCGACGGCAGCGGGGCCGGTGTCTACCACAATTCTCTTGGCTTGGACCTTGAGGCGTCCGACGACGTGATGGACGCCCGCTTCCGTGCTCTGGATGCAGATACGCTGATGAAGACACACGGGGGTGATGGTGTCATCTTCAACGGTCCTCGCCGTCTCGTGGCGAACAGCATAACCGGGATAATAGCCTGGGATGGCGGCAAGGAGACAGTGATCGGAACGATCCCCTTTCGCGTGTTAGGCCTCTTCGAAACTCCTGATCTCGATAAGGCCGCTTCCGAAGAGCTGCCTTCTTACAAAGTGCTGACCTCTAAACGTACCAATTCCTTCAGGTTCAATGCCGGCGAAACGGTGTATGAGCTGATCACCCCCGAGGGCGCCGTCTACACCATGTTCAGTCTGTCCCTGAGGATCGACCCCAACAACACTATTGAAAACCTGCCCACCCTTGGCGAGCGCCTGACATTGCCGGAAGGTTGGAAATTCAGGTCGCGCCTGTTGGACCAGGAAATGATTCTGACGTCCACCGTCGATTCCGAACCGCCTAACACGATCGTTCTCGACGAGCTTGTGGGCAACTATCAGTACAACGCTCAAGCCAGCCAATAGACTACGAATCGGTTAGATCACTCATGATCGCTCCAGGCACGAGCGCCCTATTATCGGAGCTTGGACGACCAGTGGCCGCCTCGAACAGAACGCCGCATAACAACCGCATGCACCTGACCGGCTACAGCGGGCTTCGCCCGCTGCCGCCGGCAGGTGATGCGGGGCGATATGCTGTCCGTGCAATGCAGCTGGCGTCAGGACACGTATTCCCGGGACAATCCGGCTCGGACTGTTCATAAGTGCCTTAGCCGTGTGATGGCAGCAAACCTTCCCTTCTGCCAAAAATGAATCGAGCGCGGTGGCCCGTCCGGTACTTACATGCCTCGTTGCCGGCGGCTGGCCTGCTGATCCTCTCGATGTTGCAAGCCTGCGTTAGTCTTCCGCCGCCGGAAGAGGCCGCCGAGAAAAGCGTCGGCGCCCGGTACGTTATCTCCGATCGTTCCCACCTCGACGCGGAGTACGTCATCGACGGCCAACCCGTTGTGCTGGTCGACGGAAGGTCCGAGGTGGAGCTCGTGCCTGGCGCGGCCTCCAGGGTCGTGACGCGCTACTTCGGCAACGAACTGCGGCACGACCTGGACGGAGACGGGGTCGAGGACGTGGTTTTCCTCGTGACCCGCGAGGCAGGCGGCAGCGGGGTCCACTTCTATGTCGTCGCGGCATTGGCCAAGCCCGGCGGCCCGGTTGGCTCGCATGGCCTGCTGCTTGGCGACCGCATCGCGCCGCAGTCCATCGAGCGCGGCCCGCCGGGCAGGGTGATCGTGAACTTCGCGGAGCGGGCGCCCGGCGAGAGCTTCGCCGTGCCGCCTTCCATCGGCAAGACGCTCTGGTTGCACTTCGATCCGGCCATGCGGCAATTCGGAGAACTGGTGCGGGACTTCGAGGGCGAAGCCGATCCGTCCAGGATGACACTCCAGATGCATCGCTGGACCTGGGTGAAACTGACTCTTGCGGACGGCAGCGAGGAAAAACCTGCCGATGCGGCCGCGTTCACATTGGAGTTCCTCCCCGGGGGCCGGTTAAGCGCGACGACAGACTGCAATGCCTTGGCGGGCGAGTATGTCGTGGCAGGGCACCGCCTTCGCATCAGCGAACTCGCGGCTACGAGAATGTATTGCGAAGGATCTCAGGAAGCTTGGTTCTCGGGGCTTCTCAGGGCGGCGACAGGTTTCGGATTCACCGGCAAAGGCGAGCTCGTCATCAACCTCGGCGCTGGCGGTGGCTCCATGACATTTCGCTGAGCAATCATGGCGGCGGAGCGCTTGGGAACATGCCTCCAGCCTGCTTCATTCGCTTCCAGCGCTTATCTCCTCAGCGTGGGCGGGTGTTCCAAGGATGGGTCAGAACTCCGCGCTGCGTGTAGCGGGCATTGAACCTGATGCGGGCCGGATCTAGAACAGGTCCTGCGGATCCACCTCGACAAACCAGCGCACCCCGCGGCTTTCCGCCAGGCCGGGCGCCGCGTCGCTGCAGGCGTCCAGCGTGCGGTGCAATTCCGGCCGCGCCGCAGACTGCAGCAGCAGTTGCGCGCGCCAGCGCCCGCCGCGCTTCTCCATCGGTGCCGGCGCGGGGCCGAGGACGGTGACCTCGCGCGGAAACTGCACGGCGCCGCGCAGCGCGGCGAGGAATGCCATGGCC
>JBAPWR010000319.1:0-5051 GCA_049283775.1 Thiobacillus sp. | reverse complement strand
CAGAAACCCCATGTGCGTGTGAAGTCGGCCCAATACCCTGAGCCTGGTCTTGACTTTCTCCCCTCTCAGCCCCGCCGGAAATTGAGCCTGACGGGCGGATCAGCGGCAAAGGTGTTTGAGCCCCGCCCACAAAAAGCCAAATTAAAAACATCAAGGCGGGGCGAGTTCTTTGCCGCCCGTCCGGCTGGCTCAATTTCCGGGAATTCGGGGCTGTCGGGGTCGCCTTCTTTTGCTTACTTTTCTTGGCGAGACAAGAAAAGTGAGTAGCCGCCGGGCTACCCCCGGCCAACCGTCAGCAGTCCTGCAACCAACTCCACCGCAACCAAATGGCGGATGACGGCCTTCGGCCTGATCCGCCCTACCTCTAATGCGACAACGGAGATATTGATTCACGCACGGAGTGGGAGAGTTGCGGTTGTAAGCCACCGTCCCAAGGGATACACCTTCGGATAAAGCGGCAACAACCACGCACCGGCCTTCGGCCTCATCCACCCTACACGTTGGTCGAAGTCAGACAGCAATACCCAGCACTGTGCGGCGCACCTTTCCTCAGTACGTCTTGTACGGCAGGAACTTCCCGTTCAGCACGATCTTCACCCGATCCCCCTTCGGATCCTCGACCCGCGAGATATCCATCGAAAAATCGATTGCACTCATGATGCCGTCGCCGAATTCCTCGTGGATCAGCGACTTGATGGTGATGCCGTAGACCATGATGAGTTCGTAGAAGCGGTAGATCAGCGGGTCGGTCGGGATGGCGCTGGGCAAGCTGCCCTTGTAAGGCACGATCTGCAACTGGGCAACGGCCTCGGGCGGCAGGCCGAGCAGCTTGCCGACGGTGGTCGCCTGCTTCTTGTCGAGGGTCATCTGGCCGAGCAGCGCGGCAGTCGTCCATTCCTTGCTCTGGCCGACCTTCTTGGCGATGTCGGCCCATTTCAGGCCTTTCTTGTGCTTGGCGGCGAGGACGAGGTCGGTGACTTCGGTGCGGTTCATGTGATCTCCTTAGGATTGGCTTGGGGGTGTTCAGGACACGGCGTGCATGTCGGTTGGCGGCTGCGGCTGGCGCAACGGGCGAACGCGCTCATCCTCCACAGCGGATTCGGCGTCCGGCTCGAGCCCGGGACGGACCAGCGGCGGATGGCGGCTGTCGTAGCCTGCGGGAACGGCGCTGGCGAATTCCTTGGAGCGGGTCACCAGGAAGTCCACCAGATGGTTGCGGATGCGGTAGTAGTGCGGGTGCTTGTGGACATCGTGGCGGGTGCGGCTGCGCGGCAGGGTGTTGACCACGATCTCGGCGATCTTCGCCTGCGGGCCGTTGGTCATCAGCACGATCTTGTCGGCGAGCAGGATGGCTTCGTCGACGTCATGGGTGATCATGAACACGGTCTGCTGGGTCTCGCTGCAGATGTTCAGCAGCTCATCCTGGATGACACCGCGGGTCAGCGCGTCGAGAGCGCCGAAAGGCTCGTCCATCAAGAGCATTTTCGGCTCGATGGAAAAGGCCCGGGCGATGCCGACGCGCTGCTTCATGCCGCCCGACAGCTCGGCGGGTTTCTTGTGCTCGTGTCCGGTGAGATGCACCAGGTCGATGTATTTCTGGCAATGCGCACGCACCCTGTCGCGGCCCCAGCTCGGCCAGCGCGACTTGACCGCGAACTCGATGTTCTTCATCACCGACAGCCAGGGCATCAGGGCGTGGCTCTGGAAGATCACGCCGCGATCGAGGCTGGGGCCGGCGACCTCGCGCCCATCCATGATCACCACGCCGGCGCTGGCTTCCTCCAGTCCGGCGAGGACGTTGAGGATGGTCGACTTGCCGCAGCCGGAGTGGCCGACGATGCAGATGAATTCGCCCTTGTCGATGCCGAAGTGGATGTTCTCGAACACCGTCAGCGGCTTGCCGCCCGAGGCCGCCGGGTAGGTCTTTTCAAGTGCCTCGATCTTGAGGAAGGTCTGGGATTGCATGCGTTCTCCTTATTCGCGGTAGGTGACCAGCTTGAGCAGGCCGCCGAACATCAGGTCCAGCACCATGCCGACCAGGCCGATCATGAGGATGGCGAAGATCACGTTGGTGAGGGAGAGGTTGTTCCACTCGTTCCAGACGAAGTAGCCGATGCCGGTCCCACCGACCAGCATCTCGGCGGCGACGATGACCAGCCAGGCGATGCCCATGGAAATGCGCATGCCGGTGACGATGGTCGGCGCGGCCGCAGGCAGGATCACCTGCAATGCCGTACGCAGCGGATTCACCTCGAGGGTCTTGGCGACGTTGAGCCAGTCCTTCTTCACCGTCGCCACGCCGTGGGCGGTGTTGATCATCATCGGCCACAGCGAGCAGATGAAGATGACGAAGATCGAGGAGATATGGGAATCCTTGATGGTGTACAGGGCGAGCGGCATCCACGCCAGCGGCGAGATCGGCTTGAGGATCTGCACGTAGGGATCGAGTGCGCCGCGCATCACCGGCGACATGCCGATGACGAAGCCCAGCGGCACCGCCACCAGCGCGGCCAGGGCAAAGCCCAGCAGCACCCGCGCCAGCGAATAGGCCAGCTGGATGCCGATGCCCTTGTCGTTCGGACCGTTGTCGTAGAACGGATCGGACAGCTTCTCCCAGAAAGTGCTACCCACCGCGGCAGGGCCGGGCACGCCCGACTGCTGGGAAGCGCCGCCCATCAGCGCGGCATACTCGGCATCCACGCCCTGCAGGGTATTTTCCGTCGGCAGCGTGGCGATGTGCCACGCCGACAGGAAGATGACCAGAATCATCAGGGACACCAGGGTGGAACGTACGGTCAGCGACTTCACCATGTTCAGCCCCTCTGGATCTTGAAGGATTTCAGGTAGGCCTCGGGCTTGTCCGGATCGAACACCTTGCCCATGATGGTGTGCTTGGCATAGTTCGACTTCGGCGCCGGCAGGCCCATCTCGGTGAGACGCTTGCGCGCGTCGGTGGCGAGGAAGATCTGCTCCGACACCTGCTTGTAGTTGACGTCGCCCTTGATGTAGCCCCAGCGCTTCAGCTGGGTGAGGATCCA
Organism: Thiobacillus sp.; assembly: GCA_049283775.1. Lineage (GTDB taxonomy): Bacteria > Pseudomonadota > Gammaproteobacteria > Burkholderiales > Thiobacillaceae > Thiobacillus. The sequence continues at coordinate 2,013 of JBAPWR010000319.1, read as the reverse complement.
TACGCCCATCGAGTTCCACGGGAAGGGATCGAAGTCGGCGCGCGCGGGGGCGTTGACCACGTTGCCCAGGCCGTCGGCAAAACGCCCGGTCATCACCTGCTCCAGCACGATCTCGGGCTGGTTGAGGTAGGCGGCCGGGGCGATGGCCTTGACGATCTCCTTGCGGTTCTCCGGCTTGTGGGCGTAGGCGGTGGCACTCGCGATGGCGCGGAACAGGGCGGCGAAAGTGTTGGGGTTCTCCTTGATGAACTGTCCGGTGACGCCGAACGCGCAGCAGGGATGCCCCTCCCACAGGTCCTTCGACAGCACATGGATGAAGCCGACGCCCTCGTAAACCGCGCGCTGGTTGAAGGGCTCGGGGCCGAGATAGCCGTCGATGTTGCCGGCACGCAGGTTGGCGACCATTTCCGGCGGCGGCACCACGGTGATCTGTACGTCCTTGTCGGGGTCCACCCCGTACTCGGCCAGGTAGTAGCGCAGCAGCAGGTTGTGCATCGAATAGTCGAAGGGGGTGGCGAACTTCATCCCCTTCCACTTGCTCGGGTCGTTGCGGATGCCCTTGTGCTTGTTGTGCAGGGTGATGGCCTGGCCATTGATGTTCTGGATCGTCGCCACGAAAGTCGGATCAGGCTTGGAACCGAGCCCCATGCTGATGGCGATCGGCATCGGCGAGAGCATGTGCGAAGCGTCGTATTCCTTGTTGATCACCTTGTCGCGCACCAGCGCCCAGCCGGCGGTCTTGATGACCTGGGCGTTCAATCCCTCGCGGGCGTAGAAGCCCATCGGCTGCGCCATGATCAGCGGCGTCGAGCAGGTGATGGGAACGAAGCCGATCTTCAGGTCCTTCTTCTCCAGCGGCCCCTTCTCCGCCGCCAGGGCCTTCACTGCGTCGAGCGGGAACAGCGTTCCGATCGCCGCCAGCGCAGTGGTGCTGCCGACGGCGCGCAGAAAATTGCGGCGGTCGGCGTCGACCGGAAAAAGCGCGCGCATCACGGCCGACTCAACCACGCGATCGAGCGCAGCCTCGTCGTTCTGCTGCACCTGTTCGGCGTCATGTTCGGCCTGGCTGTGGTGCTTGCCGCAACTGCATCCGCCCAACCTGACGTTGGGGTTGAAGGGGTTCTTGAACATGGACATGGTGCTTCTCCTGGCTCGTGGGAAAGGGTGGGGATCAGGCCTTGCTCATCGGCAGGGACTTCAGATAGGCCTTGGCTTTGGCCGGATCGAATGTCTTGCCGAGGATGCTGTGCTTGGAATAGTTGGCCTTGGGCGCGCTGTAGCCCATCTCCGCCATGCGCTTGCGGGCGTCGGTGGCGAGGAAGACCTGCTCGGCGATCTTGTTGTAGTTGACGTCGCCCTTGACGTAGCCCCAGCGCTGCATCTGGGTCAGCATCCACACCGCCATCGACTGCCAGGGGAAAGGATCGAAGTCGATGCGATTCGGGTCGTTGCGCACATTGCCGAGGCCATCGGCATAGCGGCCGGTCAGCACCTGCTCGAGCACCGTCAGCGGCTGGTTCAGGTGCTGAGGGCCGTGGATGGCTTCGGCCACCGATTTGCGGTTGCCCTGCTCCGAGCAATGCATGGTCGAGTTGACGATGGCGCGGAACAGCGCGGCGAAGGTGTTGGGATTTTTCTTGACGAAGTCGCTGGTGGCGGCGAAGGAGCAGCACGGGTGCTTGTCCCAGATCTCGCTGGTGAGCATGTGGATGAAGCCGACGCCGTCGAACACCGCGCGCTGATTGAACGGCTCGGCGACGATGAAGCCGTCGATGCTGCCGGCACGCAGGTTGGCTACCATGTCCGGCGGCGGCAGCACCCGCAGCTGCACATCCTTGTCCGGGTCGATGCCGTTCTCCGCCAGATAGTGGCGCAGCAGAAAATTGTGCATAGAGTAGTCGAACGGGATGGCGAAGGTCATGCCCTTCCACTGTTTCGGATCGCGCCGATCCTTGTGCTTGACGTGCAGGGTGATGGCGTTGCCGTTGACGTTCTCGATCGCCGGAATGACCA
>JBAPWR010000318.1:0-3569 GCA_049283775.1 Thiobacillus sp. | reverse complement strand
ACACGCTGCTCAAGGCACATCGCCCCGACGTGCTGATCCTCGACCTCAACATGCCCGGCACCGATGGCATCACCCTGATGCAGCAACTGCGCAGCGACGGTCACACCCTGCCGGTGCTGATCCTTACCCTGTCTGAGGCCGAGGACGACCTGGCGCGCGCCCTGCGTGCCGGCGCCAATGGCTATCTGCTGAAAAGCATGGAGCCCGACGAAGTGGTCGATGCCATCCAGCGCGCCCAGCGCGGCGAGACCGTGGTCGCCCCGGCGATGACGGCCAAGCTGGTCAATCTCTACGACCAGAAAGGCCAGGATTCGACTTCGCTGCTCGACGCGCTGACCCCGCGCGAACGCGAGATTCTCACCCACCTCGCGCGTGGCGAGAGCAACAAGGCCATCGCCCGCACCCTCGACATCAGCCACGACACCGTCAAGCTGCACGTCCGCCACATCCTCGCCAAGCTCAACCTGTCGTCGCGCGTCGAGGCGGCGGTGTTCGCGGTGGAACACAAGGTCGCCCCGGGGGGGCGCAGCGAGGGGCGTTGACGCAGCGCGTCCGCTCCGCCATGCCTCGAAACCGGGCGGGCGGCACGGACTTTCCAGCACGAGAGAATCGGGCGCCATTCGAGAAGACCCATGAAGGCATCGCTCAAACCCGGCATCCGTTACCAGCACACCTTCACCGTCCCGGCCTCGAAGACGGTCCCGGCGCTCTATCCCGAAGCGGAAGAATTCGTCGCCATGCCGGAGGTCTTCGCGACCGGCTTCCTGGTCGGTTTTCTAGAGTGGGCGTGCATCAAGGCGATCAATCCGCATCTCGACTGGCCGGATGAGCAGACCGTCGGCACCCATATCGACGTCAGCCACGAGGCCGCCACGCCGCCGGGGCTGACGGTCACGGCAAGCGTCGAACTGATCGCCGTCGAGGGCAGGAAACTCGTCTTCGCCGTGGAAGCGCACGACGGCGTGGACCTGATCTCGCGTGGACGGCATGAGCGCTTCATCATCGACCGGGCAAAGTTCGACGCCCGGGTCGGTGCCAAACATAGCAGCCCGCCGAAGGATTCGACATGAGTACCCCGCCCCCTTGCCCGCAATGCGGCTCCGAGTACAGCTACGAGGATGGCGAGCGCTACGTCTGTCCGGAATGCGCGCACGAGTGGCCGCAGGCCGCTGCAGAGGAAATCACCGAAGAGGTACGCGTGGTGCGTGACGCCAACGGGACCGAACTGCATGACGGCGACACGGTTACGGTGATCAAGGATCTCAGGGTGAAAGGGTCGCCGCTTGTAGTGAAGGTCGGAACCAGGGTCAGGAACATCCGCCTGGCGGAGGGCGATCACGACATCGACTGCAAGATCGACGGCTTCGGCGCGATGGGACTGAAGTCGGAATTCGTCAGGAAGGCCTAGCCGGCTGCCAGCCCCCAGATCTGGCGCCTATGACCACACCCCGGGCCGCGGCGAGAAGCTGTCGAGCACCCGCAGATAGCTGGCACGCGCCACGATGGAGGGATCGGGCAGGTTTTTCTGGCTCATGCTGCCCTTCAGCTGGGCGATCGACTCGTACTCCTTCTCCTCCATCCAGTTCTGCATCGCCGCGAGGATGGCGGTCAGCTTGTCCGGCCCCTGTTGCAGCAAACAGGACGCCAGATGCACGACGTCGGCGCCTGCCAATAAAAGCTTGAGCGCCTCGCTCTCACTGTGTACGCCGCCTGTCGCGGCCAGCGTCATACGCGTGCGGCCGTGCAGGATGGCGATCCAGCGGATGCGCAGCAAGGCTTCTTCGGCGCTGGACAGATGCAGCTGGTCGAGCATGCGCAGGTCCTCGAGGTCGATGTCCGGCTGGTAGAAGCGGTTGAACAGGGCGACGCCCTGGGCACCGGCCTGTTCCAGGCGCTGCACGAAATGCGGCAGCGACGAGAAGAACGGCGACAGCTTCATCGCGATCGGCAGGCTGACCGCCGCGCGCAAGTCGGTCAGCAGCTCGACGTAGCGGTCCTCCACCGCCCTGCCCGAGGCCTGCGCATCGGCGGCTACGTAATAGACGTTGAGTTCCAGCGCGTCTGCGCCGGCTTGCTCGAGTTCGCGCCCGAGTTCCACCCAGCCGGACGAGGACACGCCGTTGAGGCTCGCCACCACCGGAATCCCGAGCCGGCGCTTGAGTTGGTGCAGCTGGGCAAGGTAGCGCTCGAGGCCGCCCTGAAACTCGCTCTGGTCGGGCAAAAAGCCATCCGCCTCGCCATGGCCGAGACTGGCGTGCAGCAGGAAGCGGTCGAGCATCGCATCCTCGGCGTGCAATTCCTCTTCAAACAGCGAGTACATCACCAGCGCCGCAGCGCCGGCATCTTCCAGCCGCAGGGCCGTGTCGATGGATTTCGACAGCGGCGAGGCCGAGGGCACAAGCGGATTCTTCAGCTTGAGGCCGAGATAGTCTGTGGAGAGGTCGATCATGTTGGGCTCCTGAATCGAATGCTGGGATGTTTTAATTGGCTGGATACCGGCGTTCGCCGGTATGACGGCGTGGGGATGCGAGTGTTCGTCATGCCGGCGAACGCCGGTATCCAGTGCCTTGAACCATTCGGCACGTCAAACCAGGCTTTCATACAAATCCTTCCATTCAGGATTCATCTTCTCGATCAATTCGAGTTTCCACGCGCGCTTCCATTCCTTCAGGGCCTTCTCCCGGGTAATGGCCGCCAGCATGTCTTCGTGCTGCTCGTACCAGACCAGGTCGTGCACGCCGTATTGCTTGGTGAAGCCCTCGACGAAATCCTGCTTGTGTTCCCACACCCGTCTGACCAAGTCGCTCGTCACGCCGATGTAGAGCGTGCCGTTGCGCTGGTTTGCCAGCATGTAGACGCAGGGCTGCTTCACTTGTCCGGGTTCCGCTCAGTATTTGCCATCTCCTGATACGCCTTGAAGCGCCGCTCGGCCTCCTTCTGCGCTTCCTGCAGGAAGCGCTGCGCGTCCTCGGGATGGCTGCGCGCGAGCATGGCGAAGCGGGTTTCCGATTCCATGAAGGTTTTGATCGGCTGGCTGGGCGCGGCGGAATCGAGCTTGAAGGGATTGCCGCCTTCCGCTTCGTGCCGCGGATCGTAGCGGAACAGCGGCCAGTGCCCGCTCTTCACCGCCAGTTCCTGCTGGCGCTGGTTGTAGAGCATGTCGTAGCCGTGGGCGATGCACGGACTGTAAGCGACGATCAGCGACGGACCGGGATAGGCCTCGGCCTCGTGGAACACGCGCAGCGTCTGCACGTCCTTGGCGCCGTAGGCGACGGTCGCTACATAGACATGGCCGTAGTCGCTGGCCAGCCGGGCGAGATCCTTCTTCGCCGTCGGCTTGCCGCCGGCGGAGAACTTGGCTACCGCACCCAGCGGCGTGGCCTTGGAAGTCTGCCCGCCGGTGTTCGAATAGACCTCGGTGTCGAGCACCAAGATGTTGACGTCGTAGGGCAGCGCCAGCACGTGGTCGAGGCCGCCGTAGCCGATGTCGTAGGCCCAGCCGTCGCCGCCCAGGATCCAGACACTGCGCTTCACGAAGTAGTCCGAAAGGCTTTCGAGCTGACGTGCCT
>JBAPWR010000317.1:0-4626 GCA_049283775.1 Thiobacillus sp. | reverse complement strand
TTGCCGAGCATTTCGTCACGCATGGTTTCGAGCTTGGTGCGAAAGAACTCCATCTGTTCGGCGTTCATGTAATCGCGCGCCGGCATTTTCAGCAATGCGGCTTCGGTCAGCGGCTTGGACGAGCGGGTCATCGGTTCCTCCCAGGAACATGGATCGGGTTGGCTGCCGCACGGGGTGGCACAGGACGACCTTGGTCGGGGGCTTCGCAAGCGCTTTCCGCCCCGGGCTGCATGCGATATTGCCGCATCGCGCCAACGCAGGCTGGTCGTCAAGGCTCGATATGCTACCGCACATTCTGAATTCGCAAAGTGCTTCGGCTGGATGACGGTAGTCGCAGGCCGATGATGCGCGCCATGAGTGAATACAGGGCTTAAGCCGTCCTCGATCGATGGAGGATTCGCTGCGCTGCCCTGCGGCTTTGCAAGCAAAGGGGATTCGATTTGTGCAGGGCACCGAGGCCACGAGGCCTGCGTCGCCGCGGGATAATTTAGCGTCTAAGATTCAGATTCGATTACTCAGGTGGAGACAGCATGTCGCTGACGAAGATGGCCCTGCTGGCCGGGGTGGCGGGTCTCCTGACAGCCTGCGCCGGGCTCGACGACTATCCGCAGGATTCGCCCTACTATCGTTACTCGAGCGGCTGGGCGTTGCAGCTCAACCGCGCCCTCGAGATTGGCCCGGACGAAGCTTCGGTGCGCCTGCAGCGCGGCCGCATCGTGCCGCGCAACAGCGTGCAGGAGCAGCAGCCGTTCTGTGTGTTCGAACTGACGACGGTAGGCGGCGCGCCGCAGACGGTCGCCCCAGGCAGGTTCGAAATCTGGCAGGTACAGCGCAGGGTCAGTACGATCGCCGATGCAGGCGCACCGGCAGCCCCTGTCACCGTGGGCTATCTGACCATGGGCTGGGATACGCCTTCCTTCATGTATTACAAAACCGAGTTTCGCCTGCGCGCCGCAAGCCATCCGAATGTGCTGAGCCTGACCTGCATGCACGATCAGCTCGGACCCGGCGGCTACGGCTTGATGCGGCATCTGACCCTGGACGAGATTCGCTACACCCTGGGCGACTGGTTCACGCTCATCCCGCCGTCGGAGAATCGCTTATGAAACTGGCCACTTACCGCGTCAAATCCAAGTCGCGAGTCGATCTCGGTGACTGGGACCCGGACGATACGCGCGCAGTCGGGGAAAAGAATGGTGAAGCCAAGGAGCGGCTGGCAGCGATGAGCGAGCGCCTCGAGGCGCTGCAGGAACTGCTCTATGCCGAGGGCAGGCACAAGCTGCTGGTGGTGCTGCAGGCGATGGATACCGCCGGCAAGGATTCGACCATCCGTCATGTTTTTCAGGGCGTCGATCCGCTCGGTGTCAGGGTGGCGAGCTTCAAGGCACCGACCCCCTACGAACTGGCGCGCGACTATCTGTGGCGGGTGCATCAGCATGCGCCGGGCAGGGGGGAGATCGGGATTTTCAACCGCTCGCACTACGAGGACGTGCTGATCACCCGGGTCAACGGCTGGATCGATTCCGCCGAATGCAAACGGCGCTATCGGCAGATCAACGACTTCGAACGCATGCTGGCGGAAAACGGCACCACGATCCTCAAGTTCTACCTGCACATTTCCAAGGATGAGCAGAAAAAACGCCTGGAGGCGCGCCGCGACGACCCGAGCAAGCAGTGGAAATTCCATCGCGGCGACCTCGCGGTACGCGCCCAGTGGGACGACTACCGGAAGGCCTACGAGGACGCGCTCGGCGCCACCAGCACGTCGCATGCGCCCTGGTATGTGATTCCGGCCAACAGCAAACTGGCGCGCAACCTGATCATTTCCGAACTGCTGATCGAGACCCTGGAGAATCTGCAGATGCGTTATCCCGAGCCCGAGTCCGGCATCGCCGATATCGTCATCGACTGAGCATCTGGTTCAGGGCTTCTTCCTGGCGCGCGGGTGTGCCTGGTCGTAGACCTTGGCCAGATGCTGCCAGTCGAGATGGGTATACACCTGGGTGGTGCTGATGCTGGCGTGGCCGAGCATTTCCTGCACCGCGCGCAGGTCGCCCGAGGACTGCAGCACATGGCTGGCAAACGCGTGACGCAGCATGTGCGGGTGGACGTGCTGGGCCAGCCCGGCGTTGAGGGCCCAGCGCTGCAGTCGCAGCTCAACGCTGCGCGGGCTCAAGCGGGTTCCCCTGCTGCTGACGAAAAGCGCGCGTTCGCTTGTCGTCGGACGCACCTGCAGCCAGCTGCGAATCGCCTCCAGCGCCTGTGTGCCGACCGGCACGATGCGTGTCTTGTTGCCTTTGCCGGTGACGCTGGCTTCGGCGCTCGCCAGGTCGAGGTCGTCTAGGTCGATTCCGGTCAGCTCGGACAGGCGCAGACCCGACGAGTAGAACAGTTCGAACATGGCGCGATCGCGGATATCGAGCAGGGTGTCGGTGGCGCGATCGAGGAGTTGGGTGCAGGCGTCGGGAGAGAGGGTTTTTGGCAGGGGTTTTGCGGCCTTGGGCGGGCGCAGACCGCTGCAGGGATTGCGCTTGTAGCCGAGGCGCCGGCAGGCAAAATTGTAGAAGCCCCGCCAGCTGGACAAGTGTCGCGCCAGGCTGGTGGCGGCCAGCCCCTGGCTGCGCAGCCGGACGATGGCGCCGCGGATATCGGCAGTCGTCAGCTCGGCCAGCGGCCTGTCGTCGATCAGCCGCAGCAGCCCTTCGAGATCGCGTCGGTAATTGTCGACCGTGTGCGGCGAAAGCCGCCGCTCGCTGGCGAGATGCTGCAGGTAGGACTCGACTGCCGTGGCGGCCATGCGGAGCGTGTCAGCCGGCCTGCATGCGGATCAGCGCGGCTGCGATCAACTGCCCCAGACGTTCCAGGTAGAGCGTGCCCATGCCGGCATAGAAGCGGTTGGCTTCTTCCGATGCCAGCACCAGCAGGCCGATCGTCTCGCCGTGACGCAATGGAATGCAGGCAAACGCGCGCAGATGCGGCGACACTTCGCCGAACCAGTCGCTGGCCTCGTCGACGGCAAGCGGTCCACAGACCGGCTGCCTCATCCCCTCGACCAGATCGTGCCCTGCCGCGGAAACCGGACGGGTCATGTCGAGTGCTTCGTTCTGCGGCAGGTTCCACACCCGCAGCGCGTAATGCGGCACGGCGAAACCTTCACGCAGGTGGGAATTCAGTACCGCGACCAGTTCGTCCGGCGCACGCGCCGTCAGCAGCGCCAGGGTCAGCGCATGTAGCTTTTCCGAGATGCCGTCGTTTTCCTCGCCGAACTGGATCAGTTCGGCGAGCTTGTTTTCCAGCATCCTCACCTTGTCGCGCATCGACAGCAGCTGGCGCTCGCTCATCGAAATGGCGTGGGTGCCATGCGGGTGCGGCACCTTGATGTCGGCCAGCAGGGTGGGGAAATCGTTGAAAAAGTTGGGGTGCCGGGTCAGGTACTCGGCGATGTGTTCGGGCTGCATGTCCATCAGAGTTCGATTTCTCCTTCAAATACGGTGGTGGCCGGGCCGGTCATGTAGACGGATTGATTGTCGCCCGCCCAGGCGATGATGAGGTCACCGCCGCGCGTGTGCACGCTGACCGGGCTTTGCAGCCAGCCCTGGCGGATGCCGGCGACTGCCGCGGCACAGGCGCCGGTGCCGCAGGCCAGCGTCTCGCCGGCACCGCGTTCGAAGACGCGCAGGCGGATGTCGTGCGGGGTCAGCACCTGCATGAAGCCGGCGTTGACGCGCTGCGGGAAGCGCTTGTGCGATTCGATCGCGGCACCGAGTATGTCCACCGGCGCGCTGTCGAGATCGTTGACCCGCAACACCGCGTGCGGGTTGCCCATGGACAGGACGGCGACGTCGATGAGGTGCTGGCCGACCTTGAGCGGGTAGTTGAGCGCTTCGGCATCGGCGATGAATGGAATGTCGGCGGGCGCAAAGCGCGGTGCGCCCATGTCCACTGTCACCAGGCCATCGTCGAGCAGTCGCGGTTCGATGAGGCCGGAGGCGGTTTCCACCCGGATGGCGTGCTTGTCGGTGAATCCGTGGTCGTGCACGAAGCGCACGAAGCAGCGCGCGCCGTTGCCGCACTGGCTGACTTCGCCGCCGTCGGCATTGAAAATTCGGTAGCGAAAGTCGACATCGTCACGGCTGGACTTCTCGATCAGCAGGACCTGGTCGCAGCCGATGCCGAAGTGACGGTCGGCGATGCGTTTTACCTGTTCCGGGCTCAGTTCGACACGCTGGCTGATCGCGTCGAAGACGACGAAATCGTTGCCGAGGCCGTGCATTTTGGTAAAGCGAAGTTTCATGCGCTGAACAATCTCACATAGTCCTTGTAGAGCCAGCGGCCCATCATCGCTGTCCTGCCGGCGTCTCGTGTGCGCTGTGCGGCGGCTTCGGCGTCGAGGCCCTGCTGGATCCAGAGTGCAGGGGAGTGTAACGCGAGGCATGCGTCGACGATAGCCGGCACCTCCTCGACGGCGCGAAAGCCGAAACCCTGCAACGCAGATGCCAGGCGGTAACTGGGACGGTCGGGCGGCGCGAGAGGCCGACGACCGCGATGGCCTTGACCCGCTGCAGCAGCGCGCGCAGAACGGTATCGGCGGAATTGGCAAAGCTCATGTCGGGATCGCCATGACGT
>JBAPWR010000316.1:0-3667 GCA_049283775.1 Thiobacillus sp. | reverse complement strand
TCTTGATGACGTGGTGGCTTTTTGATGGGCGCGCCGGAGCTTCTCGACTTCCTGGAGCGGCTTTGTTTCAACGTGACCAGCGATGCCGGCCGCCTTTTGGTGCGTCCAGGCTCCTTGCTGACTGACGAGATTCGGCGACTGATAAGCGACAAGAAGGCCGACCTACTCATGCTGCTCGAAGCTGAGGCGGCGCTTGACGACCCGGACGCTGACGACGCAATCGAACCGACCGCCTGCCCGGAAGACCGTTGCACGGCTTGCGCAAATTCAAGAAAGCCTGGGGCGTCTAGGTATTGCGCCGCCCGTCCTGACTTGCCGCCAGCCTACAGTGAAGGGCATCCACTGCGCCAACTGCCCGACGACGGCGGAGCAAGCTGCACGAGTTGGGTTGGGTTTGCTGCTCAACTGGGCAAGTAGGATTTCAGGACAATGCGTGAAGCGTTCGACTACCTGATTTAACAGGAGGAATACAGGATGACGACCAGGAAGACGACATGGAAGAAGGGGCAGAGCGGCAATCCAGCAGGAAGGCCCCGTGGAACACGAAACAAGGCGACGCTCTTGGCGTTAAACCTGATGGAGGATGCGGCGGCTGAAATCACCCAGGCCGTGATCACGGCTGCGCGCATGGGCGATCTGGCGGCAGCGAAGCTGGTGCTGGAGCGTCTCGCTCCTCCGCTTCGCGAGCGACCGATCAGCATCGAGCTCCCGGATACCAGCACGACCGCGGGCGTCAGCAAGGCCCAGCAGGTGATCATCGAAGCGGTGGGTAAGGGCGAGTTGTTGCCAGGTGAAGGCAGCACGCTGGCGGCGCTCGTCGAGAGCCGACGCAGGGCGTTGGAGACGGAGGACCTCGAGCGGCGGCTGAACGATCTGGAAGAACAGCAAAGGAGCAGGCAGGCATGAGCACGTCGTTACGCCGGCGCTTACGCGCTATCGAGAAGAAGACCCATCGGGAAGATGAGGTCCTCACATTGACCTGGGGCGACAGTACCTTCACCACGACGGGGGCCGAGTTCACGCGAGCTATCAAGGCAGCGCAGGGGACATGTTTGAAGCCTGTGCCGTTTGAGGGCTGGTCAGACAATCAGTTGGAAGACGGATGATGGTTCGATCAAGGGCACAGAGGTCGATTTCTACCCGGAGCGGCCGTTTAGGTCGGCCGCACCTGACCGCCGGTTCTCGGACTGAACGGCCATTCGCGTGCCGGCCCGTCTCGGTCGGCAATGTGTCGGCGGATTCAACCGGTCGACCGTGAATCACGTTGAACGGCAGCTTCCCGATCTGACGAACTTCTGTTTAGCATCGGCCAGCGGTCATCCGTAAACGGCCGCCGTATGGCTTGGGCTTCTTCGCTCTGGTGACCAACGCGCGCGGCGCAAGGACGAACTTTGGCGATTGATTTGGAATCGGTCACCGACTGACCGACTCGGCGGCATCGCGCTTGCGCCAATCTGCTGGCGTCTGCCCGGTCCAGTTCCTGAAGGCGCGGGTGAACGAGCTGGCGTTGGCATACCCCAGGCTGACGGCGATGTGTTCGATCGCATTGTCCGTGTCCCGCAGCATCAGGCAGGTCACATCGAGTCTTATCTCCCTGAGCAGGGCATGGAACGATGTCCCCTCCTGCCGCAGTTGCCGGATCAGCGTCCGCCGGCTGACGCCGAAGCGGTGCGCCAAACGCTCTTCCGAAAACTGACCCTGGGCCAGCATCGCACGGACGGCACGCCGTGTGCGGCTAGTGAAGTCTGAACGCTCGTGGCCCACCAGCATTGCCGCAATCTGGTGCCGGACTTCCTGGTCCGCACTGTGGAGGGCACGGTTGAGCCAGGCGGCCGGAAAGGCAAGCGCGGCCTGGTCGGCATCGAAGCGCAGCGGGGCCCGGAAATATTGCCTGAACGGGGCGACATCCCCTGGTTTTCTAAAGGGTAGCAAGACCTCGGATGGACGCCAGCCGCTTCCGCACAACTCCCGCATTATCGTGAAGGTGATGGCCATGGCCGCGGAGTAGATCTGATCCGCTGCGGGCGCCTCTTTCTCGTAGATGGCGTAGCCCAGCAGCGCAGTGTTGCCATGGACCGAGAGATAGGGCACCGCGCCCTGGTCATGGTGGTGCAGGTGCTTGATCAGATTGCGCAACGCCGAGCCGACATCGGGCGAGCTTCGGGCCAGCAGACCGACCGTTCCAAGCGTCGAAGTGCCGCCGCGCTGCCCGAGCAGCAAGCCAAAATGGGCGCAGCCGGTACGCATCACGCAATGGCTCAGCAAATTTCCCGTGACCCGAAAGGGTAGGGTGTTCTCGGATTCGACGAGCAGCGCGGGGTCCAGCCCCAGTTCGTCCAGCAACCGATCGGGATCCTGGCCCATCTCCCGCAACAGCGACGGCAGTTCCGTGAGGATGCTGACCCGCATCATGCCCCCGCTCACACGAGGGGGCGTCATAGGCTGGGTTGCGTTGACCTGCGCGGGAGGTTTCGTCATGCAATGTTGCCTGGAAGTGGATGGAAGTTGTCACAAAATGTATAGCCTAAAGAAGAGCCGGATGTCTACTATGTGAATCAGTTTATTTAGTGCGTGGTCCGCAAGGCGCGCGTGTTTTTGATCATTTTTTGCAAGCGGGAGGGCATATGGCACTGAACAGGATCAGGCAGATTGCAGGAATGGGCAGGGGACGAGCGTTCGTCCTCATTTTGCTTGTTGCCACAGGGCTGTCACAGCCGGTGCTCGCGCAACCCGAAGGGATCAGTCCGGATGCCCAGAAGCTGCTGAAGGCGTCGACTGATTTCCTCACCAGCCAGCAGCGGTTCAGCCTGGATACGAGCAGCACGATCGAGGTGGTGCTCACCTCGGGCCAGAAGATCCAGTTCGACCACACTGCGAAGCAATCGGTCCAGCGACCCAACAAGCTGCGGGCGGAGCGCACCGGCGACCTGGTCGACCAGGTCTTCTACTACGACGGCAAGTCCCTCACCCTGCACAACCCCAGCCAGAAGTACTACGCTACCGTCGCCGCACCCGGCACCCTGGAGGCGATGCTGGACTACGCGCGCGAGGAGCTCGACATCGTCGCCCCCGCCGGGGATCTCCTCTACAAAGATGCGTTCAACATCCTGACGCAGGACGTGACCTCGGGCTTCGTGGTCGGCAAGAGCGTGGTGGAGGGCGTGCGCTGCGACCATCTCGCCTTCCGGGCCGCCCACGTCGACTGGCAGATCTGGATTGAGGAGGGCAAGCAGCCGTTGCCCCGCAAGCTGGTGATCACGACCCGGGATGTGGTCAATGCGCCCCAGTTCACGGTCGTCGCGACGAACTGGAACCTCAAACCCAGGTTCACCGACGCGACATTCAGCTTCACGCCGCCCAAGGGCGCACAGAAAGTCGAGTTCCTGCCCATGGGCGCAGCTGCGTCCCAGGCCCGTTGAGCGCGAAGGAGCTGAAATGACCCAGACACTCAAGCTGCTGACGCTCGGCGCCACGCTGCCTTTCCTTCTGCTTGCCGACCTGTCCCCCGAGGCGCCGCTAGGAGTGGGTTTCGTTCGAGAGGCCGCCGCGATCGTCGGCGTGCCCATCTCGCCCGTGTCCTATGCCGGCGTGGCCCGCCGTACGACGCGACGCGTCGTGGCGGTGGAGACGACCGCAGCGGCCAGTTCGCAACAGCAGGCTGCTGCGC
>JBAPWR010000315.1:0-2482 GCA_049283775.1 Thiobacillus sp. | reverse complement strand
CGCTACCAGACCGTGGTGATCAATCGCGGCGCGCAACATGGCCTGGAGCCCGGCCATGTTCTGGCAGTCTACCGTGAAGGTCAGGCTGTCACCCTTTCCAGGGACGAGCAGGAAAGGCTGGCCTGGGTGGCAGACAAGACCAGTGCGGTTCCGGAGGGGGGCGCCTGGCTGTACAGCGATGTTCGCTGCCTGAAGCAGGACACCAAGGTGACCTACAACCAGAGCGTCAACATGCAGAGCGCCTTCCGTAATACCTGCCTCGACAATCGCAACGAAAACGCCATCAAGCTTCCCGACGCCCACAGTGGCCTGGTGATGGTCTATCGGGTCTTCGACAAGGTCGCCTACGCCCTGATTATGCAGTCGGATGGTCCGGTCTACCTTCTCGACACGGTCCGCAATCCCTGATCTTGCAACAGGATCTGATCCCTTGGCTTAGACTCGCACTCGTACCAGGGATCGGCAGCGCCACGCTGATCCGGCTGCTGACGGCCTTCGGTTCACCGGAGGCCGTTTTAGCTTGCGGACGACGTGCGCTCGAACCCCATCTCACAGCGAAGCAGCGTGATGCACTCTTGGCCGGGCCCGATGCCGCGTTGTTGGCCGAGACGCTGGCATGGCTCGATCAGCCCGGCAACAGCCTGCTGACCCTGGGCGATCCCGACTACCCCAAGCCCCTGCTTGAAATCGCCGACCCGCCCGCCCTGCTTTATTGCAAGGGGCAGCGGGATCTGCTCGGGTGTCCGGGGCTGGGCATCGTCGGCAGCCGCAACGCCACGCCGCAGGGCCTGCGCGACGCCGAGGCTTTCGCCCTCGCGCTCGCGGATGCCGGCCTGACCATCGTAAGCGGTCTGGCGCTGGGGATCGATGCCGCCGCCCACCGTGGCGGCCTGGCCGGTTCCGGCAGCAGTATCGCCGTGGTCGGCACCGGTCTTGACCGCATTTACCCTGCGCGCAACAAGGCGCTCGCCCACAGGCTTGCGGAGCAAGGACTGATCCTCTCCGAGTTCCCGCTTGGCACGGCACCCCTACCCGGCCACTTCCCAAGCCGCAATCGCCTCATCAGTGGCCTGGCTCGTGGCGTGCTGGTAGTCGAGGCAACAACCGACAGCGGCTCGCTGATCACGGCACGGGTCGCCGCCGAACAGGGGAGGGAAGTCTTCGCCATCCCCGGCTCGATTCACTCGCCGCTGGCGCGGGGCTGCCATGCCCTGCTGAAACAGGGGGCCAAGCTGGTCGAGTCCGCCGCCGACATCCTCGACGAGTTGGCCTGGCAGCAGCGCATCACCCCGCCCGCCCATCTGTCCGTTGCGCCCCCCGACCCGGTGCTGGATGCAATGGACGGCGCACCTGTCACCCTAGATACCCTGGCACAAAGAAGCGGGTTGACGCTCGATGCGCTTTCGGCGAAGCTGTTGACGCTTGAACTGGAAGGGCGAATTGCCTCCTTGCCTGGCGGGCGTTATCAAAAAATTCTCTGAACTCTATGCTCGACATCCTGGTGTATCTGTACGAAAGCTTCCGCATGGCCGAACTGGCTCCCGATCGCGACGCTCTGGAAAAGCGCCTGTTCGCCGCCGGTTTCGAGGAAGCGGACATCAATCTTGCCCTCGACTGGTTCGCCCACATGGCGGGTAGCGCTACCCATGAACGGCTGGCCTTGGCGCATACACGACACTTTGCACCGGAAGAAATCGAGCGTCTCGACGAGGCCTGCCGCGCCGAGCTGGCATGGCTGGAGAACGCCGAGATCCTCGATCCCGAATCCCGTGAATGGGTCATTTCCGGCCTGATGAACCTCGCTGGCGAAGAGATCGAGACCGACCATGTGCGCTGGATGACGCTGATCGTGTTGTGGAGTCGCGGGCTGATCGAGCACTTCACTCATCTGGAAGACATGCTGCTCAATCACGAGCCGGGGCGCTTGCACTAATCAAAAATGTCCAAACTTGTCATCGTCGAGTCCCCCTCGAAATCCAAAACACTTAAGAAATATCTCGGGGCGGATTACGAGATCCTTGCCAGCTACGGCCATGTCCGCGATCTCGAGCCGAAGACCGGCGCGGTCGATACGGCCAACCAGTTCGCCATGAAATACCAGGTGATCGAGCGCAACGCCAAGCACGTCGATGCGATCTGCAAGGCGGCCAAGAAAGCAGACGAAATCCTGCTCGCCACCGACCCGGACCGAGAAGGCGAAGCGATTTCCTGGCATATCAGCGAGATCCTCAAGGAACGCAAGATCACCAAGCCGATCAAGCGCGTGGCCTTCTACGAGATTACCGAGTCGGCGATTCAGGACGCGGTACGCCATCCGCGCGAGATTGCCTCCGACCTGGTGGACGCGCAGCAGGCGCGTCGCGCACTCGACTATCTGGTCGGCTTCAACCTGTCGCCGCTGCTGTGGAAGAAGATCAGTCCCGGCCTCTCGGCGGGTCGCGTTCAGTCGCCGGCACTGCGCATGATCGTCGAGCGCGAGGAG
>JBAPWR010000314.1:0-6628 GCA_049283775.1 Thiobacillus sp. | reverse complement strand
ATTTCGCCGGAATGGCGGCGTGCGGCGGCTTCAGCTACGGCGACGTGCTCGGCGCCGGCGGCGGCTGGGCCAAGTCGATCCTGTTCAACGCCCGCGCGCGTGACCAGTTCGCTGCGTTTTTCCAGCGTAGCGACAGCTTCGCCCTGGGGGTGTGCAATGGCTGCCAGATGATGAGCCAGCTGCATGACCTGATTCCGGGTGCCGAGGCCTGGCCGCGCTTCGAGCGCAACCTGTCGGAACAGTTCGAGGCGCGCTTCGCGATGGTCGAGGTGGTGGATTCCCCGTCGCTGTTCTTCTCCGGCATGGCGGGTTCGCGCATGCCGGTCCCGGTCTCGCATGGCGAGGGCAGGGTAGAGTTCCGCGATCCGGCCGACGCCGGCAGGGCACAGCTGGCGCTGCGCTATGTCGACCATCGCGGCCAGCCGACCGAGACCTATCCTCTCAATCCCAACGGTTCACCCGGCGGCGCGACCGGCTACACCACGGCGGACGGCCGCTTCACCATCCTCATGCCGCATCCTGAAAGGGTATTCCGCGCGGCTCAGCTGTCGTGGCGCCCGGATGGCATGCACGGCGCCAGTCCGTGGCTGCGGATGTTCCGCAACGCGCGGCGCGCGGTTGGGTGATCCCGGCCGCTGTGAGAAAATCGCCTGCTTTGCCGTATAGATACTGAAATTGCCTATGAATGCACCGCAGACCCTGCTGATGGACGACGATCTGCGCGGGCAGGTCAAGCTGCTCGGCACCCTGCTCGGGCAGGTATTGCTCGAATTCGCCGGCGAGGACATCTTCGAGGCGGTGGAAACCCTGCGCCGCGGCTTTGCAGAGCTGCACCAGCAGGAAGACCAGCAGCGTCGCGACGAGTTGATGGCGCTGATCGACGCCATGCCCGCTTCCAAGGTCGAACTGGTGGTCCGCGCCTTTTCCAGCTACTTCATGCTGGTCAACGTCGCGGAGGAAAGCTTCGCCCACCGCAACCGCCGCCGCATGCTGTCCCACGGCATGCCGCTGTGGGAGGGCTCGTTCGACCGCACCGTCGCCGAACTGAAGGCGCAGGGCATGTCGGTCGATACCCTGCAGGCGATGGTCGGGCGCCTGCACTACGCACCGGTCTTCACCGCCCACCCCACCGAGGCGCGGCGCCGTGCGGTGATGGAAGGGATGCGCCGGGTGTTCCTGATCTGCGACCAGCTATACAGCCCCAGCCTGGGCGTCAATGACCAGCGCGAACTCGAGGCGCAACTCGCCGCCGAGATCCAGGTGATGTGGCGCACCGACGAACTGCGCAGTGCCAAGCTCGAGGTGCGCGACGAAGTGCGCAACGGCCTCTATTACGTGCGCGAGAGCCTGTTCGAGGCGGTACCGAAGGCCTATCACTTTTTCGAGAAGGCGCTGCGCAAGCATTACGGCGTCAATGCCCACGGCACCCCGCCGATCAGCGTGCCGAGCTTCATCCGCTTCGGTTCCTGGATCGGCGGCGACCGTGACGGCAATCCCTTCGTCACTGCGGACGTCACCGAATGGACGGTGCATACGCAGATGCAGGCCGCGCTCGGCGAGTACCGCGCGCGGGTGCTGGAACTGCGCCAGACCCTTACCCACAGCGCCGACTGGTGCACGCCTTCGGCGGCTTTTTCGCGACGCCTGGCGGAGTACGAGGAGGAGTTCGGCGAGCAGGTATTCCGCGGCACCGCGGTGCAGATCTACAGCCGCGAACCCTACCGCCGGCTGGCGGCGATCATGCTGGCACGCCTTGACGCCAACCTGTCCTACGTGCACCAGTGCCTGGCCGATGTGCCGAGCTTCATCCCGCATCTGGCCTACGAAAACGCCTCCGCCTTCCTCGACGATCTCTACCTGCTGCGCGACTCGCTGATCAGCCATGGCGACCGCATCGTCGCATCGCAGGACCTGCAGGCGCTGATCCGCCTGGTCGAAAGCTTCGGCTTCCATCTGCTGGAACTCGACATCCGCCAGGAGTCGACCGTGCACACCCGCACGGTTGCTGCGGTGCTGCAGCAGATCGATCCGGATTTCGATTATTCGGCCGCGGCCGAAGCCGATCGGCAGCAGCGGCTGGCTGCCTGGATCGGCCACATCGACAGGATCGAGGTCGACGATTCCGCACTCGACGATGAAGCGCGCGAGACCCTCGCGGTATTCCGGCGCATGGCCAAGCTGCAGAACGAAATCGGCGACGAGGTATTCGGCGCCTATGTGATCTCGATGACCCACAGCGCCTCGCACGTGATGGAAGTGATGCTGCTGGCGAGGTTGGTGGGCCTGTGCGGCCACAATGGCCGCGACTGGTTCAGCCGCATCCTGGTCGCACCGCTATTCGAAACCGTGGACGACCTGCAGTGCAGCGAAGACATCCTCGACCAGTTGCTGTCCAACAAGGTCTACCGGGCCCTGGTCAAGGCCAACGGCAATCGCCAGGAAGTGATGCTCGGCTATTCCGATTCCTGCAAGGACGGCGGCATCCTGGCGTCGAACTGGAACCTCTACCAGGCGCAGCTTTCGATCATCGCCCTGACCCAGCACCATGGCGTCGAGTGCCGCCTGTTCCACGGCCGCGGCGGTACCGTCGGTCGTGGCGGCGGCCCCACCCACGATGCCATCCTGTCGCAGCCCCCCGGCACCGTGAACGGCGAAATCAAGTTCACCGAGCAGGGCGAGATGCTGTTCTACAAATACAGCAATCCCGAGACCGCCAACTATGAAATCGGCATGGGCGTGACCGGCCTGATGAAGGCCAGCGCCACCGCGCTGGCGCATAGCGAAGTGCGCTATCCGCAGGACTACCTCGACTGGATGCGCGAGATCGCCGCGGCGGGTGAATCGGCCTACCGCGCGCTGATCGGCACGCCGGGCTTCATCGATTACTTCTACGAGAGCACCCCGGTCACCGAGATCGGTCTGCTCAACATCGGCAGCCGGCCGTCTCACCGCAAGAAGGCCGACCGTTCGCTGGGCTCGATCCGTGCCATTCCCTGGGTGTTCGGCTGGGCGCAATCGCGTCACACCCTGCCTGCCTGGTACGGCATCGGCAGCGCGCTGAAGCATTTCATCGGCAGCGAGCCGGACGGCCTCGCGCACTTGCAGACGATGTATCGCGAGTGGCCGTTCTTCCGCAGCCTGCTGTCGAATGTGCAGATGGCGCTGACCAAGGCCGACGTCGAGATCGCCGAGGAGTACGCGGGGCTGTGCGATCAGCCCAATGCCCTGGACATCTACCGGACGATTGCGGCCGAGTACCGGCTGACGGTCGAAGCGGTGATGGAGGTGGCGCAGATCCGCGATTTGCTGGAAGACAACCAGACGCTGACGCTGTCGATCTCGCGCCGCCGACCCTACCTCGATCCCATCAACCATATCCAGGTGCGTCTGCTGAAGCGCTACCGCAACGAGAGCATCTGGGAAGAGGAGCAGATCAAATGGCTGACGCCGCTGAAGCGCTCGATCAACGCGATCGCGGCCGGGATGCGCAACACCGGCTAGGCATGGAGCCCACAGCGATCCCGGAGCAGCAGCGCGCAGCGCGCCGGCCCCTTTGGTGGCTGTCGATCAGCTTCAATATCCTGCTGTTCGTGGCAGTCTGCGCCCTCGGCCTGTATGCATTCATGCTCAACGTCGATCTCGGCGACATCAAGCGCCGCCTGTCCAAGGAGGTGGAGTCGCGCGAGCAGACCGAGCGCTATCTGGTCGAAACCCGCAATCTGCTGGCGCAGACCCAGCACGAGCTCGAGCAGATCCGCTCCCAGCTCGATCTTCGCGAAGCCGAGTTCCAGACGGTCAACGCGGAAAAGCCGCGGATGCCGGTGGTGGTGGGATTTCGCTCATCGCTGATGGGCAAGGGCATGGTGGCGGTGATCGAGAACGCCAGCGATCGCTATCTCAACGTGGTGCTGGCGGCGCGCAATCCGACGCTGTCGACTGCCCGCCGATTCGCCCTCGAGCTCGCTCCGCGCGCCAGCCACAGCTTCGGCCACATGGAAGGCTGGCAGTTCTCGTCCGGGGACGAACTGTCGCTGTTCCACGAGGACTTTGCGGCCATCCGCCTGTCTGTGCCCTGAGTGTCGCCGGCCGCCGGGACGCGCTTCACGACTCGACCTGCGTCCTGGCTTGTTGAGGGCAGGGCGACGTGTTATATAAAGACGATTGAATCCTGTTACTGGATCTCGTCATGTCGACCCTGATCGAACTGCTGGAAAAATACAGCAAGCCCGGCCCTCGCTACACCTCCTATCCGACTGCGCCGTATTTCCATACCGGCTTCGACGAGGCCAGCTGGGTCGAGGAACTGACTTCGGCGCCGCATCCCGAGCGCGGGCTTTCGCTCTACGTCCACATCCCGTTCTGCGATTCGCTCTGCTACTACTGCGGCTGCAACATGGTGGCGACCCAGGACTACAGCAAGACCCACCCCTATCTCGAGCACCTCGAGCACGAAATGGCGCGCACTGCAGCACTGGTCGATACCCGTCGCCCGGTGCGCCAGCTGCACTGGGGCGGCGGCACTCCGACCTACCTCAATCCGGATGACCTGCAGCGGCTGATGGCGATGATCCGCCGCTACTTCAGCATTGCGCCGGATGCGGAAATCGGCTGCGAGGTCGACCCGCGCGAACTCACCCGCGCCCACCTCGAGACCTTGCGCGCCATCGGTTTCAACCGCGTGTCATTCGGGGTGCAGGACATGGAGCCGGCGGTGCAGGAAGCGGTCAACCGCATCCAGCCCGAATCGCTGATCCAGCAGGTCTACGACTGGTCACGCGAACTGGGGTTTTCCAGCGTCAACATGGACCTGATCGTCGGCCTGCCGAAGCAGACGGTGGAGACCTTCAGCAAGACCCTCGACCGGGTGGTGGCATGGTCTCCCGATCGCCTGGCGGTTTTCGCCTACGCGCATGTACCGTGGCTGAAAAAGCACCAGCGCCTGATCAATGAGCCCGACCTGCCGAGCTTCGCAACTCGCCTCGACCTGCAGCAGGCGGTGCACGACAAGCTCGGTGCCGCAGGCTACATCAACATCGGCATGGACCATTTCGCCAAGCCTGACGACGAGATGGTGAGGGCGCAACAGAACAAGACCCTGTGGCGCAATTTCCAGGGCTACACCACGCACAAGGATTGCGACATCCTGGCCTTCGGCGTGTCCAGCATCAGCCAGACCGAGACGGTCTACATGCAGAACGAGAAGAACCTCAAGCGCTACCAGGAGCGCATTGCCGCGACCGGCCTGGCGGTGGAGCGCGGCCTGCGACTGAACCGCGACGACCAGATCCGCCGCGAGGCGATCACCCGGCTGATGTGCGACCTGGAACTGGATACAGCAGACTTTGGCAAGGCTTGGGACATCGACTTTGCCGACTACTTCGCGGATGCCATGCTCGAACTCCAGCCGCTGGCGGCAGACGGCCTGGTCGAGGTGGCAGGGGCACGGATCGGTGTCACGCCACTGGGTCGCCTGTTCCTGCGCAATATCGGCATGTGCTTCGACCGCTATCTCAAGCAGGAAGCGAGCGACAAGCCGCGCTATTCGCGAACGGCCTGAGCCGCGTCAGGAGAGTAAAGCGGAGGCAGGGCTGCGGCGCTGATCTTCCGAACAGGGCGGGTCACCGCCCTGTTTCATTCCTCCGGGTCACGCATTTTCTTCCTGAACCACAGATGCAGGAAAATGCTCATGCCGATGACGAAGAGAATGGTGAGCAGGCTCAGCAGGCCGATCGGATGGCGCAGCAGCAAATCGAGGACGGCATCCATTCATCTGTCGCCGCAGAGGTTCATTTCGGCTAGCAGCAGCCGCCGTCGTCCTCGCGCTTGGGGCAACCTTCCGGACGTTTCGGCGGTGGCAGGGGGCAGCGGTTGATTTCGTCGGCGCCGCGCTGGAAGTAGCAGGTCATGGCGCTGGAGCCGATGCAGATCAACCAGAAAAAGAAAAAGTCGATGGTGTAGGCCGCTATGCGGCTGTCGAACAGCGGTTCACCGCGGTAGAGGATCTCCAGCGGGTCGAACACCGTGGTGAAGAGGATGTCCGCGATCCCGGCGATGAGGAACGAGGGCCACAGGATATGAATCAGTCGCTGCATCATGACAACTCCTCCTAATTTGTTATGGGTGCGCCCGCCGCCCCCCGCATCTCCAACGTGGAGGGTGATGCGGGGGGCGAACCGGGTGCGGTCATGCTGTCAGGCAAACCTGCAGGTCATTCCTCGGGGTTGTTCATCTTGCGTTTGAACCATCCCACCAGATAGATCGCCATACCGATGATGAAAAGGATGGTGAACAGGCTCAAGTAGCCGATCGGGTGGGTGAACAGCAGATCCATTACGACGTCCATTTCAGTCTCCCTCTGATTGAGTCAAGAAAAATTCGCGACATTCTTCATTCCGTCGCACCTGCAAACCGCAGCACCGCCGCTTCTTTCATCGGCGTGTGCAGCACGCCATTCAGCCGCCAGCTTGTTTCCGGGTCTTCCAACTGAATCAGCCACTTGCCGTCAGACAGGTCCGAAGACAAGGCTCCGCGATAGTGGCCATTGCCTGTATGCGCCAGATCCATGACCTGGTCGGCACCCTGGCGGGTCGGGTGGGCCAGATGCACTTTTACGCTGGGAGGCATCTGC